>JALYJW010000019.1 GCA_030775085.1 Acidobacteriota bacterium
GCGCGGGCGTTGCCGGCGTCGCGGCGGGAACGCCCGACTCTCCCTGCACCTCCGCTTCGAGGGCAAACCGCGCCTCGCCGATGTCGCGGAGGCGGCGGCGCACGTCGCGCTCGAGGCAGCGCTCCAGGAGGCGGCGCACGGCTGGCGGTGTGTCGTGCGGCAAGGCGCCGAGACTGACGTCCTGCCGTAGCACCGCGGCAAGCGTGTCGCTGACGGTCTCACCCGGGAACAGACGCCGTCCGGTCAGCATCTCGTAGAGCACGACGCCGAACGACCAGATGTCGCTCCGCTTGTCGACCAGCTTCCCACGCGCCTGCTCGGGCGACATGTACGCGGCCGTGCCGAGGATCATGCCGGCGTTGGTCATCGGCCGTGCCATCGTCGGCGAGTTCGCGAGACTGGCGTCGCTCGTCGTCGGATCGTCTTCGAATGCCCGGGCCAAACCGAAATCGAGAACCTTCACCGTACCGTCGGGCGTGACTTTCACGTTCGCCGGCTTGAGATCGCGATGGACGATTCCTCTCTCGTGCGCGGCCTCGAGTCCTTCCGCGATCTGCCTCGCGATGGCGACCGCCTCGTCGATGGGAATCGCGCCGTGCGTCAACCGCTGCGCCAGGTCTTCGCCTTCGACCAACTCGAGCGCGAGACCGATCACGCCGCTCGATTCTTCGAGTCCGTAGATCGCTGCGATGTTCGGATGATTGAGCGACGCGACGACTTGCGCTTCGCGGCGGAATCGCGCAACGCGCTCCTTGTCGTGCGCGAACGCCGCGGGGAGCACCTTGATCGCCACGTCGCGATTCAGACGCGTGTCGCGCGCGCGGAACACTTCGCCCATCCCGCCGGCCCCGATCGGCGCGACGATCTCGTACGAGCCGATGCGCGCTCCGGACGTGAGACTCACCTCTGGGCCTTACCGATCGACACCGTATCTCCTTTTGGCCGACGGACATCCGCCCCAACGCGGGAACTCAAGGCTCAACACCATTCCCGCGGAAAGTATCGTTAGTCTGATTGGATTGGATGCGATTGGCGAGCAGTATAACGAACGCGCACTCGCTCACTCACTCTCAAAACGATGTCGAACCAGAAAACGAAAACGGAGGTTCGAGGTCGAAGACGAAACCAACAACGAAGGCATGACCCCGAACCTCCGTCACTCCCAATCTGACCGTGGTCTATGTCGGACCATTCGAAACCCGGCGGCACGCGGTCGTGGCCAGCGAGCGTCTCCGGCGGAGAGGGTTCGAAGGGTTCGCCACACGGGTGATGCGGCCACGAAAGTAGCCGCGAGCTAACAGGAACACCGGAATCCGCGATCACTGCAGCGGCAGCTACCGAACAAGCCGAAGAACAAACAGGATGATGCAACCAGTCGGTAGCCGCCAAGACTGCCTCACAGCGCAACTGCCGAAATGCGCTCTACCAACCACTAATCCGCGCGCACTACGGCTGCGGCCCGCGCGTGCGTCCGATCAGCGCGCGGGATGTGTCGAGCGGTCCGGTCGACTGACCGACGAAGAGCCGCATCGCAGTCGTGCCTCCGCTGGTGATGTCGAACGAGACGAGGCCAAAGTCGTGCGGCGCGACGATGGGCGCGGTGCCGTTCCAGCTCCAGGTGACGTTGAGGAGTTTCGGCGCGTCGTCCCTGCCGTTGAGCGGGATATCGTCGGCGTCGATGCCCGTGGTCTGTACCGAGGCCACCCAGTCCGGCAGCGTGCTCGGGCTATCCGGGATGAGTCTCGGCACGTCGTAGAGCGTGACGTGCTGCGAGTGCGCGGATCCCGGCTCGAGTGTTCCGGACACGAGCAGGATCCGGTAGACGTAGGTCAAGCGACCGTCGGGGTCGGCGAACGTGAACGCCCAACGAGCCTCCACTCCAGCCTCGGCCACGCCAGCGAACAGCATCAGCAACAGAACAATCGCGAGTCGTTTCATGCGCAGAGCTTACGCCTTCCGCGCGTCGACCCTCAATTCCCGACGCTCAGTTCAAACCGCGGCGGTTCGAGGATGTGCTTCTTGACCGCGCATTGGTCGACCGCTCGCTCGATTGCAGTTCGATACTTCTCCGGGAATCCGTGCGGTAGCTGAAGGGAAACGCGAACGACGGATACGTGCTTGCGCTCTTCATCGCGAATCGGATCGAGTGTCAGGCCGAGTCCCTCGGTCGGGAGGTCGCGTTGCTGGCAGAAGCGGAGGGCATAGAACCCCATGCATGTCGCGATCGACGCGAACAAGAGGTCGAACGGCGACATCGCCGAGTCTTCGCCTCCGGCACCGACCGGCTGATCGGTGCGGATCGTGTGGCCTTTGTATGCTGCGTCGACCGCGACGCCGCCGGGGAAAGAGATCGTGACGCTGCTCATACGCACAACATGCGGCACGCACCGTCGGCCAGCAGCCGTGACCGTCACAGTCGTTGGTGACAGCGCTCGCGCCACCGCTCCGTTCCGGCTGTAGGTTTGAAGAGATGGAAGGCAATCGACTGGCGAAGGCGCGCATGCCCGCACCATCGCACTGTCCGCCCTCGTCGCGGTCCAACTCGGACAAACATTCAATTGCTGGTCGCGTGTGTACTCGGTGTTTTCGGGCCTGTTCGACAACCTGCACATCTGGGCCGCCACGGTCCGTCATCGCGCTGCAGGCATCGCAATCGCATTCGCGCCGTTGGCCGGCCTGCTCGCGCTGACCCGGCTCACCGCCACGGACCTCTTCGTCATCGCCACGTGCGCGGTGCTACCGATCGTCGTCGTCGAGATCTACAAAGTATTTCTCCGCGCGCAACTACGTCACGAACAAGCGTGAACTTCGGATCGGCCAGAAGTCATCAGCGCACGCAGGCCTGAGGAATCGTACGCTGTGAAGTGAGGGCTGCGCACACGTGGCGCTCGCATTACACTTAATCACCAATATGCCGTATGCCACTACATGGGAAGACTCCGGCGTCTTATGGACGTTCCGCGGCGAAGTCACAGGCGATGAGATCCTGAAAGCCAATCAGGAAATCTATCGCGACCCGCGATTCCATCGCCTGACCTATCAGATCGTCGACCTCACCGCCGTCGAGCGCTTCGATGTCACGGAAGACGACATGGCCCTGGTCGCAGTCCAGGACAGGGCCGCGGCGCGCTCCAGGCCGAGCGTTCGTGTGGCCATCGCCGCGGCAGACGAGATCATCAAGGATCTTTCCGCGTTCTACGACGCAGTGATGGTCGGCTCTCCCTGGCGCCAACGGATCTTCGACTCCATGAGCGAGGCGAGGGAATGGCTGACGCAATCGGGCGACGCGACCTGAAGGTCCTGAACTACCTTCTGAACTGAAGGTGTACGACGTCCGGCATGGCCACCGAGTGAACGAGCTCGAGTCCGTGCAAATCGTCTCCGGTGCCGTCGAACAGACGCGCGCCACCGCCGAGGAGAATGGGAGCGATGTGCAGGTTCATCTCGTCGACCAGACCGGCATTCAGATATTGCTGCGCCGCATGCGCACCGCCGGCCAGTGAAATGTCGCGCTCCCCCGCTGCGCGGCGCGCCGCGTCGAGGGCGGATTCGATTCCATCGGTGACGAAGTGGAACGTCGTTCCTCCTTCCATCACCAGCGGCTCACGTGCGTGCTGCGTGAGCACGAAGACGGGATGGTGATACGGAGGATTCTTGCCCCACCAACCCTTCCACGGATCATTCGCGTTCCACGGTCCCGGATGTCCGCCGAACATGTTGCGACCCATGATCGTCGCGCCGATGTTGGCCCGCTCGTCCTCGACGATGCGATTGCTCTCGTTGTCCTCCCCGCCTTCACGCCAGACGGCCAGAGGAAAGATCCACTGATGCAATCCCTCGCCGCCGACGCCCAGCGGGTCCCGCACACTCTGCTCGGGTCCGGCCACGAACCCGTCCAGCGAAATGGAGATCCTGAAACGAAGCTTACTCATACGTTCCCCAATGATGCCCGAAATTTCAGATACGCGCGCATCACTTCCGCCGCGCCTTCGATCTGCGGATAGTGGCCGATGCCGGGCAGCATGACCACATCCGCCTCGGGCAGTTCTTCGCGCAACCGGCGAATCATGTGCGCACCCGACACGGGATCGTCCGCACCATTGATGAAGCGGATGGGCACCTTCGCATGGAGAGCGCCGACCCAACGCTGCCGATAGACACGTCGCTCGATCATGTAGCGGATCAACTTGTGCGCGATGCGCTGCCCGCTGTTGAACGCAATGAGGCTCCAGAACTCCGCGAGTTCCGTCGCCGTTGGTTTGGTGCTTGCGCCGAACACTTCTGAGAAAGAAGCGCCAAACTTCCGTTCCGTCATCAGCCGGCCCGCAAGAAAACCGACGCGGCTCGCCAGTATCCTCTGCGTCATCGTCGGACGATGCGTCTCCGGGAAGAGACCTCCGTTGAGAAGACAGACCGACGCAATCGAGAGACCGGCGTCATCTGCTCGCTCGACGTATCTGGCCAGCAGTTCCTGCGCGACCGAGACGCCGACGTCATGCGCCAGCAGGTGGACGCGACGCACGCCGAGCGCCTCGAGAATCTCCTGAAGCAGATCCGCCTGATCGTGCACTGAGTACGGATAGCGCGACGGCTTGTCCGAAAACCCATACCCGATGATGTCGACCGCAACGACTCGCCATCGCGATGCCAGTTCCGGCCACACCCGATGCCAGTCCCACGAAGCCGTCGGGAACCCGTGCATGCACAGCAGCACCTCGCGGTCAGCTCGCCCCTCTTCCCAATAGAAAACGGAGTGCCCTCGATGACGGAACTGCCGTCCACTTCGGTGCCAGTCGGACAGCGTGGCATTCGCAGCGTTCATCGACTGTGAGGACATGAGCGAAGCGACTCTACACGAGCGTGCTACCTTCGACTGATCGAAGCGCCGCCTCCATTTTGCCGTTCACCGGCCACGATCCACTCCAAGAGTCCGCGTAACGCGGACTCAATCATGATGAGCTCGAGAAGCCGCGCAACTCCCAGGCGATGTTGTCTCGCGCCTGGCCTTCGAAGCGTTGCCGCATCACGTCTGTCCGATAGACGAATGGTCGGTCGAGAAAGCTCCGCAGCACGCCGTCCCTCGCAGCGCGAAAGGCTTCCTCGGGAACCCAGGAGTACTCGAAGCGGATCGCTTCCGCGTATTCGCGGTAGCGCTCGCGCGGGCTGCCGAGGATGGCCAGATCCGCATCGAGAAACAGGTTCGCCTCCTCGGGCAGATCGCCGGGATCGTGATCGCGTGTCGCCAGAATCATCTTCGTCACGCGGTCGACGCTGGCGCGCGGGAAATGAAGGTCGGTCAGGGCCTCGTGCGCGAAGTCGGCGCTTCGTTCCTCGTTCCCGCCATGTCGGTCGTAGATGAGGTCATGGAACCAGACTGCCGCCAGCACTTCCTCGCTCGCTGCGGGAAGCAACGCCAGCAACTCGCGGATGTGCTCGATCGTGTGATAGCGGCGGTGCGGCTCGGAATAATGCGACTCCACTTCCCGCCACCACGCCTGGGCCGTCCCGTCGTCGGCGCCATGTTTCGTGGCCAGAGCGACGAAGGCTTTGGCGAGACTACTCACAACAACACCGTCGATTCAGCGGCAACGCTGCTGCACAACATAGAGCAACGCCGAGATGATCCCTGAAAATCGGAACGCGCGATTGACATAACGTTCGAGCACATAGAAGAGGAAATAGTAAGCGCGCGCAAAGCCCCATACACAAATCGCGAGTAGCGCCATCGTAACGGGTTGCGGGCTTCGCGCCATCAGCAGCGCGCCGGCCCCCAATCCCAGAACGAGAAAGAGGATTGCCTTCACATAGAGCAACCGTGCGGACGTGATGTCACCCATGACGCGAACCGGCTCGAGCACATGGAGTGAGACGACTCGCCGGCTTTCAAGTTCCCTGCTTCCGAGGAGTGCCGATCAGGCTAGACTCACCGCTCCATGAACGTTGCGCGCGCTTACCGACTGAGTTCCTCGCTCACCCGAGGTGCGCCGAACTAGCGGGCATTGGCGTACAGCAGTTCATATAAGAGGCGACCCGCGAGGGTCGCCTTTTTGTTATTTGTCCGAGAAGCATCGCCCCGATGGTGGAATTGGACCCTTGGTCAGTTCGGCGATCTTGTGGCCGGTCTGCTCGGTGAAGGAAGTCGTGTGAGGATCGATCTTCGTGGTGTCGATTTGCTTTTGGGCAAGGACCGTTCGCGTGGTTTCGTCGAGCGCGGGCTCGCACTCCTGCGCATCGCGGAAGTCGGCCGGATTCAGCTCTTCCTTCCCCCGTCCTTCGGCACGCTCGTCGACAGATCGACTGCCGCATTTTTGACGGCGTACAGGGAGGCGGCGACGCGGCTGCGGTCGTCGTAGCTCCAGTGCTGGAAGCGCTCCCCCGACGAGACGCCGAGGAGTTTCGCGGAGGCGAGCTGCAGACCGTCGTACGTCACTTCGCTGCCCGCGATCACGCCGTTCGCATTCGTGACCGACAGACTCGCGAGCCGCGAGGTTGCGGCGTCGTATGAGTAGTTGCGCACGAATGAACTGCCGCCGACGGTTATGACCGTTCGCGAGTCGGGACGGCCGGCGTTGCGATACCTCGCTGACATCACCGTCGCGCCGATCGCGTCCGGCGCATTCGCACGCGCGATCGAGATGACGTTGCCCATCGCGTCGTGCTGCTCGGCGATTCCCTTCGTCCATCCCGCGGCCAGCGTGAGACCCGCGTAGACCGGCATCGAGGCGAACGTCCTCTCGCCGTGCTCGTTGTAGACGTGTTGCTGCTCGAACTCGTCGAGCAACTGTGCGGTCGTGAGGCCCGTGCCGTTCCTGAAGCGACGCTGCGACTCACGCTTCGCGCTTCCCTCATTGGCCGAGGAGATCAAGAAACGATTCGACGTCTCGTTCAATGTCCAGCATCCACTCGACTACTTCCATCGATGGAACGAATTCGTAGACACTGCGGAGAAGCAAGCAACGCGCGCTGCGATCTGTGCGTTTACGTCTGAGTACTTTCACCACGCGTAGCCGCGACCGATCCATCACGTACTCGCTCGAGTGCCGATCTCGAACTTCATCGACACGACGTTCGATCGCTCGTTCGTGAAAGCTCTGACCGCCGCGGGCCGTCAGCCCCTTCTCCACGATTGGGACCACCAGATGATGGGGAGTTGGAGGCAGACCAAGCCAGAGACTCCAAACGTCTTCTTCATGCTGCCAAAGCCGGACCCGGCGAACCCTTGGTGGGGCATCCATGAACTTACGAAGGGGAACAACATTCAGATCTCGAACATCGCCGACATGCTCGATGGCCGCGACCTCCTGATGCTCGACTTCTTCCCCGGTGAAGCAGACTGGGTGTTGAACTTGCCGAGCCTCGTGACCGCCGGCGAGAAGATTATCAACTACACGGAACGATACGCCGATGACCGCTACTGGAACTCGCGCGGCGTGCTCGTGCGCGTCGCCCACCCCCGTGCGATCACAGAACGTCTAGCTCCTTCACAACCGCGCAGCCGTACCCGTTCGGATCTGGCGTCGTGAACGTGTGGGTGGCGGGGTCGAGCCAGCGTGCGCGCGCGAAGATGAGGCCATTGGCGGGCTCGCGATACGGCAGCAGGTGAAAGTCGAGATTCAGTTTCGATACGGATTCGGTGGACGCCGCGAGATAGAGATCGTGCAGCACGTAGAGCGACGTGCCATCGGGCTGTGAGGCACTCGCGTACGTGAAGGCGACTTCGAGGTTGCTGACCGACTCGCGTTTGCTGACGGGACTGGAGTCGTTGAAGGTGACGCCGAAAAGCGTCTGCGCCCACGTGGGCGGGCGCGCAGCAACGGTTGTTCCCCAGCCTTTGGCGCGAAGTTGGTTCATCCGAACTTCTCCTCCGACACCACGATCGACTACTACGACGCAGCGGGCGACCCGCCGCGTCCACTTGTCCGAAGCGATCGAACCTTCATCGCTCGCATGAACGTCATACGCAAAGAGCGTCGCGGTCGATTCAGTGCCCGCGCGCCGCTCGGTGACGGCAACCCGTCCGAGACCATCGAGCTCGTCACCGTTCGGGCGGCGACTGTGCTGCCCGATGCGGTCGTTCGGGTCGTAGACGAAGTCGATCTTGCGGCCTTCGGTCGCGCTGCTCATCGAGGTGACCCGTCCACGCGCGTCATACGCGGTGGTCCACTCTCCGTCACTATTCCGACGTCCGCCGCTGAACACAAAGCTCTGCACTGAGAACGGAGTGGCGTTCGGATCGAGAGTGCCGAGGTAGTTCTTCTTCTCGGCGATTCCGTGCGCGACGCCGGGTGTTGCGATCCAGCTCAAAGGTTGGACCGCAGGTGCGGCCGCGCCGAGGGTGGCGAGCTCAATCTGATCGTTGCCGTGCCGCTCCGAGCGGAGCTGTCCACGGGCATCGAACGTTTCCGTCTGCTTCACGCCTTCGTCGGTCGACGTTACGCTGAGGCGATCACGGCTCGGCGTCTGCGCCTCCCTCATCACAAACTGCGAGCTCGGACCCACTTCGCGCCGGCCAACCTCGACTACCGTCGCCACCGCGTTCGATGACGCTGTGTCGTAGTCATACCTGGTTTCGATGGCCGCTCCGCTCGATGGCTTCTCCTTCACCAGCGAGAGGATCTTCCCGGGCGCTCCATGGCTCGCATCAACGTACGTGTTCTCGGTGACGAGGCCGCTCGGGGAGGTGATTTTCGTGAGCTGTCCATCGCTGTTGTAATTAAAGTCAGTAGTGAGGCTTCGCGTCGCCACCGGCTCGCTCGGTGACGTCGCCGCAGGCAGCCCCTGCGTTGCGCTCTCGATGACCGGTACCCCAACCTCCGTCATCCTGCCGACATGCACGCCATCGCTCTGCGCCACCAACTCGTACTTGCGCTCCTGCCCAAGCATGTCGGTCGTCGTCACCTCGGTCGGCGAAGTCCGCGCGAATGTCGCCGTCCGCTCGCTGCACGACGGAACATTCGTCGCACATGGCCACGTCTGCGCAATCACCCGGTCGCGCTTCAGGGGATCGTTCGAGGTGTCGTAGGTAAAGATCACGCGCGGCTGCCCATTTGGGAACTGTGCGGGATCTTTGATCGACTTGAGATTGCCGGCCAGCTCGAGGAAGTTCGTCACTGCCACTGACGGCAGCGGCTCGTTCGCCGAGGGAACCGCGACGTTTTCGTAGCTGTACTCGATTGTCGGCCGGCTCGTGCCCGTCGCGCTGTACTGCTGCGGCACACCGCCGGCTCTCGCGAACTCCGGAAGCCGCACGCGCACCAGGCGTGCGACGCTGTCGTACTCATACAGCACGGAGCGCTCACGCCAGTCTTTGAGTTCTTTCAGCAGGCCGGGATAGGCACCACTCAACGCCGCTTCGTCGTCCCGCCAGTAAGCGAAACTCGTGGAACGATGGTCGGAGTCGAGGATCTCGACAAGCCGGCCGCTGTCGTCATAGATGTAGTGAATCAGGTTGCCGGAGCCCTGGACGAGCGGGTCAAAGAACTGGTCGGATTCGCTCTGCCGCCGTCCGAGCAGGTCGAAGGTCGTAATCTCCCACTTCTGCGTGAACATCGTCCACCCGCGCTCGGTCCGGACGAGTTTGAGGAAGAGACCTTTCGGCGAGTCGTAGCGCGCCACCGCGCCCGCCGCCGCTTCGGTCTCGTCCGCGTCGGCCACCGACGTCGAGCGCTTGAACAACCACAGCTCTCCTTCACCGTCGCCGTACTCGACATCGCCGCTGGGCAGCGCGCGCAGATGCCGGAAGAAGCGCGCATCCCAGTTCTGCCCAAGCAGCGATCCACCCATCGTCCGCGAGCGATACGTCCGCTCGATCAGCACATCCATGCCCGCACGACCGGGAACGAAGAGATCGACGTGGCTCGTCTCTACCTCTCCGGAATGGAGGTAGGTCGTGTCGCTCAGCATCCCCACCGCGATGGCCGGATTCTGAGCTGGAGCGCGAACGATCTTCGCGCGCCCGATCTCGCCGATCGTGGTCGCGAAGCGCGCTACGAGTCGGTTCCTCTCGCCCAGATACGCGTAGCTCGTGCCCGAAAAAATGTTGTTCGAGAGCGACCCGTCAGGGCGAACGGCGATGTGCCGCCCGCGGGTGAAAAGCTCGTACACGCCCTGCGCCTCGCTCTTCCCTCCCAGAGCCGGAGGACGGTCGCACCGGACACAACCTGCGGCGGCGCGCTGTGCCGAGGTGAGCGCGACGTGCTCGGAGGCCATCGGATCGGCAATCGCGACGATCCATGGTGAGAGATACGTGTTGTAGCCCTCCTGATGGCGCAGCTCACGATCGAGCGACTGCTGTTCCGCGGTCGACGCCGCCCGCGGCATCGCCCGCTCGAAGACGAACTCGGTCGAACGTGCGTCTGCGACGCCGCTGCGACGCGTGGTTCTCAGATGCGACTTCGCAAGCCCGGCCCAGCTCTGCTCGCTCTCGGCGCCGGCCTGCGGTTCGCTCTCGATGGCCATGGTCAATTTTCGGCCAGCCGATTCGAGAGCACGAGCCACGCCCCCAGGCAGGGCTACCTCCAATCGGAACGCCCCCAGGGATGCGTTCGCGCTCGCCTGCATTTGCTGAGCAAGGCTTGGCGAAACCTCAGCGCCGAGCGGGACGGGACTACCGATCTCAGAAAGGCCTTCCGGCCGGCCGAGATCGGCCTTCATCACGATGCGGGGGTCGGCCGCGGTCAAAACGCGGATGCGTTTCGTCAGAAGGTCGCCGCCGAACAGTGTCCCGGTTCGGGGATCGTAAATCGGCGGCAACGTCCCGCTGACCAGCGGCCCGTCACTTTTCCAGATGATGCGTGGATCGTCGGCGCCGACCTCTCCCACTGTGCCCGCCGTTGCAAGCGCCTTCAGGGCTGTCGGGAAGAGCTGATCTGGTTGAGTCACAAGCGCGGACTCGTCGATCCGGTTCAGGTCGACCAGAAGAACGCGGCCTCGGCCGTCCACGACAACCGCCAGCGGCGCTCCTTCGACGCGCCGTACTGCCCACGCTCCTCCCGGGATCCACACAACATCGACCAGCGCTGATTCGTTCAGATCCGTGGCCACTGTACCGGCAAGGTCGGGCGAGATCACGAGAAGACCATAGTCGCCTCCTGCCACGAGCATGTAGTTCGCGTCATCAGGGCCCGCGTGATAGGCAATGGAGCTGAAGCGCGCCAGCAGCGCGTGTCCCGCAGCAACAAACGTCTGCTCGATGACGGCAAGACGCGGATGCACATACTGACCATCTTTGAGAACAAGACCATAGCTACGCTCATACGACGCCCCTGCCGTCGCGGTCGGCAGCGAAACGGCGACGCCCAGCGCACCATGACGCGCATCGAGTGCGTACACGGGAATGGCGGAAGCGTCGGTGCTCGGAACCACGGCCGCCTCGGGACTGAAGGCCAGATCCGGAATCGGCGAGGCCGAACTGGCCTCCGCTTTTGTCAGGATCAACTGCTCGCGCAGAGCCTTGTAGCCAGTGGGCCGATTGGGAGCGTCGTTCGACTCGATCGCGCCAAGGTCGTAGACGCCGATTCCATAGCCGAAGAGCGAGACCACCGCATACGTACGCAGATTGCGCAACACGTTCAGCTTGTCGCCTGGTCGCGCAATGATCCCGGTCACGAACTGCGTCCCATCGTTCGCGCGGATGTCGGCCGACCAACGCATCCTGAGCGTCTGATTGACAACCGTCACGCGCTGCACGAGGTAGTAGGAAGCGCCTTGCGGTGTATAAGCAAAGCCGGCGTCAAAACGCGCGAATCCGTCATTGATGTAGCTCGTTTGATTCGCGATCGGGTAGACCGCCGTAAACGCAGCCTTTGAGTCGTACGTCTCCTCGTCGTCCTGCACCAGGATCTGCATCTTGCGCGGCGTTGCCTCAGGCCGATCCGAAAGAAGTGTCGCGCTGGAAGTGCTGAGCGACGAGCCATAGCCCGGTCTCCACGACACGATTGCCGCGCCATGGAAGCGGCAAAGTGAATTCGGCGGAGCATCAGGGAACTCGGTACAGAGATTCGTCTCGGCAGCACGAACGAAATCTTCTGCACGATACGAACGGATGACGCCGAAGATCGAGGTGAAGCCACTCGAGAAGACGCGCCCGTGATGATCTGCCGCCACCGCCCAATGCTGCTCGAAACCGTTGGAAACGAAATTCCCGGAAGAGTCGCTCCACTGCCCGGGCACGAACGACACCGGCTTCGGTTGGGCGCCATTCCCATCCGTTTCCAGCGCCGCCGGATCAGAGAGGTCGTAGGCGAGGAGGCCCCCTTCGAGCGCGGAGACGAAAACCAGATTGCCGTAGCGAGCCAGATCGCGTAGAGCGCCGGTCTGCCCTGAGGCCGGCTCCAGTTCGAACGCTCGGATCTGGTCTGCAGGTTCACGAACCGCGAAGCGAAGATCGATGTCCACGTTGCCACCGGTCTGCGTTGGTGAGCTCCCGCTGATGACCACGCCCCGCGCGAGAGGATTGCCCGCGGAGTCTTCGAGCGTGGGCGTGAGACTCACCTGGTAGGTCGCTCCGCGCACAAGCTCCGCCGCCACGCCAAGCGTGATGCGGCGGCTGTTTGAATCGACGAGGAACACGGTCTGTTCGGTGAGATCGACCAGGGTGGGCTTGATCTGCCGCAGCTTAATGGCGGCGCGAAGGAACATCTGATCGTCATCATCGCTGCCGCCGCTGTCCGAAGGAAGAGCGATCCCTTCGTTGAAGATGACCGAGATCGGGGACTGCGGTTCGACATCGATGGCGCTGACCAAGAGCAAGACGCGATCGCCTCGCTGGGCGGACATCCCGAAAGGCGCGAAGCTCCCGCTTGCATCGGCCGTTGCCGTGAACGAAGAGAGGCCGCTGCTCGCATTGAGAAGTTGTACGCGAGCTCCTTCCCCCAGCTTCTCGGGCGTTCCGGCCGTCGTCGGAGTCACCACTACGTTTCCACCGGTCAGCTCGAGCTTCAACTGGCGAACGCGCGTGATGCTCGAGTGCAGGTCGACCGCCTCCACGCGGAATGGTGTCGCGAACACGGGGAGCGGCCCATGCATATCGGGGCTGGGAGAGTTGATGCGAATGACATCTCCCGTTTCGCCCACCGTCACCGCGTTGTACGCGGTCTTGAACAGTGTCAGCCCAGACGAGGAGTCGACGCCACTCACCGTAAAGCCTGTGCCGATCAGCCCAGGCATCACAACGCGGCCTCTGCCCTCCGTGACAAAGAAATCAGGCACATAGAGGGATTGGAAATGGCTGTTGAACAGGTCAACAGCACGTGTTGCCCACTCGAGAGTCTCGAGAAGGAAAAATGTGAACCCTCCAAAGGCTTCCGTTGCCGAGAACGAGCCGAAGATCCCGTCGTTACTCATCTTCACGAGATACTTCTTGGCGTCGTCTCCCACGAGAACTCCGCCGGGATCAACGCTTTCCGTGCGCATGACGAGGTTCGAGCCCGTACTTGATCGCGTAGTGAACTTGCCACCCTCGACGCGCAACGTATCGACGATCGCCACACGCGGACCGCGGATCGACTCACCGAGAAGCCCGAGGTAGAAGCGTCGGCCGCCAGCGATGAAGTTCGGCGGTAGCGGTAGCTCGAGATCGAGCGGCTTCTTTGTGCGGCCCTCAAACTCGACACGAACGCCGGCGTGGAACTGGAGCTCAGCCGAAAGGTTCGGCACACCCGCGAATGCCACACCGCTTTCGGGCCTGAGCGTGATGATGGTCGGTTTGTCGAACGCTCCAGGCGGAACGAGGAGCGAATAGCCGTCAATCGAGGTGAAACGTACCTCGCTCTCGCTCACCGGTGCGATGAACGTCTGGCCATCCTCGCTCACGAACGGTGTCAGCGGGATGATGGCCGCGAGCGCGCCGTTGGCGTTGAGGACGCGGAGGTCGATGGAGTCGGTGATCGAGATGCGATCGCGTTCGTTCGTTCCGATGCTCACGGAGAAGCTGCCGTCGGCCGCGGCCTCGACGGAGTAGCGCGTGAGGAAGTCGTTGCCGCGGCGGACGGGAACGGCGAGCCATCCTGCTTTCAGCGCGCCGGCGGTGCCGATGACTTTCGAGACGCCATTGGCGTCGGGGATGGTGATGCGGATGCGCTCGGGATGGACTTCGTCGTTCGTCACCGAGGCGGCGGTCGTGAAGGCGAAGGTGTGCGTCTGCCCGAGGGGCGAGCCGTTGGTGCCGCGGATAGTGGCGGCGACGGCGGCGACGTAGCGGCGGCCTGCCTGCAGCGTTTCACCGGCGGGCAACGTCCATCGAATGCCGAGGCCTCCGTTCGCGGCGGCGGTGCCGAGGACGACGCTGCCGTTGGTCGTGTCGATGACGGTGATCGAGGTCGCGGTGATGGACGACGGATCGACTCCCGGTGTGATCGTGGCTTCGACGGTCGTGGTGAGCGAGACGTTCGTGGCGTTGTTCGTCGGAATGGTCGACGCTACTTGCGGCGGCTGCGCAACGATCGACAGATCGCCAACGTTGACGACGGCGTTTGCCGCGGGCGCGGACGGATGCGTGTAGGTCGCGCCATCTCCGGCGGCGACGATGCGCGGGACGAGCGAGAACGGCGCGGCAGGCGTCGCGGGGACGGGGATGTTGAAGATGCCGCTTACGCGGGAGAGGTCGGTGACGCCGAGGCCGGGCGTGGTGATGCGTGCGTCGCGCGTGGCCACGCCGGTGCCGACACGCACGATCCCGCGCGCGAATGCGATCGGCGCGTTTGCGGCGAGTAACAGATAGCGGCCTTCGCGGATCACGCCGTCGATGGGCAGGACGTTGCGATCGATGGATTTCGTCGTCCAGCGTCCGCCCTCGAGCGCGGTCATCTCCGCAGCGAGGCGGAAGAGTTGTCCGTACGGAGTGCCGTCGAGGACTTCGACAAGGATGAGCTGGGATTGAGGATTGAGGATTGAGGATTGAGGATTGGAGAACGTGACGCGTGCGGGACGCGTGAGCTCTACCGCGGCGATCGGATCGATGTCGCCGTCGCCGTCGATGTCCGTCTCTGCGGGCTGATTGGCGCGATCGAGCGTCAACTGGAAGCCGCCGACGATCGTGTAGCCGGCGATCGGCCCGAGGGATGTGGGATCGGTGAGCGATGAAGCATTCGCCAGCAGCGCGTCCTGCGTGGCGCCGGTCGGAATTTCGACCGCCACTTTTTCATCACCCGGCACTCTTCCACCCTCGGGGCCGATGAGCGTGCCGCGGTCGAGGCGTCCGGGATACGGAAGGATACGGATGTGATCGAAGCCGACTTCGAGGAAGACTTCGGCGGCACGAGGGCTCGGCGCGAGATTGAACGTGGCCTCGCCGTCGTTGCCGTCGAGATCGCGATAAAGCAGAAGATCCGTAGCGAACGGCGGATCGAGCTCACGTCCGCCATCGGCGAGATGCAGCTCTTCGTCGATGTACGCCTGCACCGCGGTGCCGCTCGGGAAAATATGCGGCGACGCGCCGTCGATCTTCAGCGTGGCGACGGTGCTCTCGGTCGGCAGCACGACTTCGGGATCGAGTGGAAAACTCTTCGCGACCATCGAAGGACACGGGACCGAATTGAGGATTGAGGATTGAGGATTGAGGATTCGGGCGCAGGGATCTGTGACGCCGAGGAGTGGTGCGCCAGTGGTGGCTTGCGCGGGAATCGTCAATCCTGCGCGGCGATCGGCGTAGACGAGGGCGTAGGCGCCGGGGGTGGTGACGTCGAGTGATGCTTTTCCGTTGGCGACGTTGACGACGGCGGTGAGGACGCGCCATTCGTCGCGTGATTCGTCGTAGCGGACCGCGCTAAGAGATTGCCCGGCGGGAATCTGCGGGATGTCGAAGGTTAGTGTCGATGCTGTGAGTGATTGTGCGCTGGAGACGATTTCTGCGGACGCAAGCGGCGACCAGCCGAGGGGCAGGAGACCGGCCAGCGATTGCGCGCCGGTCGAGGTGAGCGTGACGTTCGCGCCGCTCGTGACGGCGCCGGCGGGAATGGTGAGCTCTGCGCGGCGCGTGACGGCGTTGTCGCCGCCGTGGATGAGCGAAGACGCGCCGGACGCGATGGTCTTCGTTTCGCCGCGACGCGTGAGACGGATGTCGATGGGAATCACGCCCGCGCCGGCGGGAAGGACGATCTGACGCCAGACGGTCGTGTAGCCGTTCGCGGAAGCACGGATCGTGTGCGCGCCTTCGGGGAAGGACTGCGCGTAACGGCCGCGCGCCGACGTGGTCATCGTGACCGACGACGACGAATTGAGGATTGAGGATTGAGGATTGAGGACGACGCGATTCGCGATTTGCGCGAGAACGCTGCCGTCGGTGCTTCGATTGTGATCTCGGCGCCGTCGAGCGGGCGGCCGGTGGTGGCGTCGTAGACTTCGCCGGAGATGAAGCCGTAGCCGGGCGGGAGGTCGTCGTCGTCGCCGAATGCGAAGAGTTGCGTGTAGGGAGCGTCGAGCTGGCGGTCCTGCGTGTCTTCTACATCGCGCGCAATTTTCAGCGTGAAGGTGCTCTGCGTGAGGTTCTCGGCTGGGCTAACAGTCGCATTCGCGCCGCTGACGTTGATCGTGCCGCCGGCGATGCGCTGATCGGGAAGGACTAGCTGGATCGTTCCGGCCGCACCCGTCGTCAGTGTCGAGGCTTTGACGTCGTTCGAGAAGACGATGGTCAACTGGTTGACGTTTCGGTCATAGCTCGCGCGCAGGACGCGCGGCCCGGCGCAGTCGAGGTTGAGCTTCAGTTCCGCGGCCGCGGAGAGTGTTCCGTCCGCGCCGGCGGTACGAACGCGGATGACGTGATAGCCGGCCTGACCGGAAAGCGGGACTTTGTACGAGAACGCGCCGGTGGACGAGGCGGTGGTGGTGAAGAAGATCTGGCCGTAGTCGAGGCGGACGCGCGCGCCGGGGATGGTGGTACCGATGACGTCGATGAGCTGCGCGCAGATGCTCCCCGAGGCCGTCGTGATCGTGGGAGCCTGCGACGGGGCGCTCGTGGCGGCGACGAAGCTGCTGGACAGCGCTTCCAGGAGAGACTGAGCGGCGAGATCTTTTGCGGACGTGGCGACCTTCAACGTATAGCGCTCGCCGGGCGTGAGTGTCGTAGCCGGCGCGAACGTCAGAACGTCCTTGTCCAGAATGGCCTTGCCGTTGATCGCCGTGCCGCTGCTGTTCTCGAGCCGGAACGCGACTGCCGCTCCATCGGTGAGGAGAAGAGCACGAGCACGACCACGCCGGCGACCCCGAAACTCTCACCACGTTGTCGCGCCACCCGATGGACCAATCTCGCAGCCGCCTTTGAAATGAATGTTCCCTTACGCTACTTCGGCAGTATCAACAGCAGATCCGTCTTGTCGAAGATGGCAATGAGATCGGTGACCTTGCAGTCGAGCGCTACCGCGAGTCGAAGGATGGTCGTCAGGCTCGGCACTTTCAGACCTCGCTCCATATCGCTGATGAAGGGGCCTGCAAGGCCGGCGGCCTTCCCCAAGTCCTCCTGCGTCAGCCTCCGCCGCTTCCGCATCTGCCGGAGCCGCGCGCCGAACAACTGACCTTCGGGCTGCACGACTCGCGTCATTGAACGCAGTTCCTCTTGACTTTCGCTCTCACTGAATTTAATCTATCGCTTAAGTTCATACGAGGCACGAACATGCTCGAACCGCCGATCCTTGACCGCATCCGCCACATCTTCCTCCATCCGCGACCGCACGTCAGCATTTCTCAAGCATCGTCCCTTCTCGGCTGGTCCCGTGTCGAGATGACGAACGCTATCGCAGCGGGCGAGATTGAGCTGATGACGACAGCGCTTGGCAAGTGGGTGTGGCGCGAGGAGTTGATGGCGAAGGCCGTGGAGTTGTGGCCACGCGAGGTCATCGAAGAGGCGCTCGGAGCCGACGCCGACGCGGTTTTGCCGCACGCAGTTCGCCTCGCGTTGCTCCGCGCTCGGATTCCCCGCTATCAACTGGCGATGCTGGAGTATTTCGCCGAGCAACATCGGACCACAGTCAGCGACGTCCTGACGCGCGAGCTGGAAGGCGTCGCGAGCGACCACGCCGAAGAGTTGGCCGCCGTCGTTCCCGGTTTCGGTGCCGCCCTCGCGTGGCCCAATGCCGAGAACGCTGACCTTTCCATGCTGATCTGACTGGTCCCGACACTACCGCGCCGCCGTCGTCGACAGTGGCAAAGCTCCGATGGTCGAGCATCACGACGCTCTTTTCGCACGAGCGAACAGACCGACCTCGCCTTTGCCTGCGCCTCTCTTAGGCGTGGCTCGAGCAATTCGGTTTCGCCCGTGGCTCCGTGTCGTCGTCGCAGCGAGAAGGGAGAGGTCGTTCTCACATTTCGGAGCCGGCGCGCCGCAGTTGACGCGTTGTCGGCGCGCACCTGAAACGTCACCGGGTGGGCATGACCGAATCCCTAAATCGCAATAATGCGACGCTGGATCGCATTCACCCATCCCGGATGGGATGAGTCCTGAGGACAGTGAATGCCCATCCAGCATGGGATGAATGCGATCCACGATGGGATGACTCTCGCCTGGAGGACAGTGAATGCGATCGGTGATCGCATTCACTGTTGGGTCGAGTGGAGATCGCCGCTCATCGGCATGCAAACGTCCACCGTCATGGCCCCGGAATCGAGTCGACCGCGCGCGGCCAGTCGATCCTGCCGTCATCGCTGGTGATGTATTTGTCGGCAATCGCCGCCAATTCCAGCCGGAGAACATCGGTTTCCATGTACACGTCCGGCACGAAGCTGGGATCGCGTAGCTTGGCGAAGTAGTAGTTGAACAGCGCGACGAACTCTGCGTTCTCCCGTACCTGTCCACGCTTCTCCACCAGCATCTTCCATAGCCCGTGCTCGGTGTTGTGCCATTTGAACGACTTCTTCGTTTTCAACAACTCGTGCGCGCGATCGAGGTCGCCGGCAACTAACGACAGGCGCACCGCGGCCAGATAGTATGCCTGTGACTGTGAATCCCATTCGCCTTTCCCGTAGTTTTTGCACCACTCTTCGAAGTCGCGCGAGGACTGTCGAAGTGCTTCGATGTCGAGTGGCTCGCCCAGAATGACGTGCGCGTAGGTGTAGTTGCGGTACAACATTCCTCGGTTCAAAGGAAAGCTGCTGCTACACAGCGGCGAACTCAGTTTGTCCTCGTCGACTGCACGCTGCGCGACCTGACACGCGCGACGAAAGAACGCCACTGCTTGCTCATAGTCAGGGCCAAACGCGTACGCGATCTCTAAGCCGTTAGTGAGCTCACTCTCGACTGAGGACTCAGGCATTGCATTCCGACCCCACTCTCGAAAGGGATCCCAGGTCAGCACCACGGCAGCGCTATGAGGATCGCGTTCATAGCGATGGCGCCATAGCCTTGCAAATTCTTTCGTCGCGTTTGTCATGGCAACATGAACCCTTGGCCAGTGATGAATCCCGTGCGCGCGCCAATCGCTTGATTGATCAACGGATCGAAGACTGTTCTTTGCCCGCCGATGAGACGGATGCGCGCCGTGCGGCTACGCAATTGACCAAGGAGAGCTTCTTGCGTAGCTCGATCAAAGCCTGCCCTGGCGATTCGCTGCTGAGCCACACGGAACGCGTCATCAAAGGTCTGCATCCCGCTTCGCCCCAAGCCAAAGCTCGTAAACCGCCGCGAGCCCACCCGCCCGCCTTCATGCTTCACCTCATTGATGAACAAGCGGGCGTTCGCACCTTCACCGCTGAACGAGAGGAAGTCGAACCCGCGCGTCGCGGCGCCACGACGGAACTGCGTTTCGATGATGGTCTCGCCGGCATCGCGGGCGCCTTGCCGCGCCAGAGTCTCCATGGCGTTGCCACGCGACAGATTCGCCTGGGTTCTGCGCAACATCGGCGCGAGGCCATCCGTGATTCCCGTCGCACTCTGTGACGAGAGGCTCATGTCGAACATCTCCGCCGACATGAGCCGGTTGCTCGCGCGAGTGATCATCGACTCCCCCGCGCCTGCGATTCCGACTGCATAGAGGATCGTGTTCGATACGTCGGCGAGTACGGCCGACGTGGTCATGCCGCATGAATAGATGTCGTGGCAACCTTCCTCGATGATCGAGGTGCCCGTTCCTTCGCCGATCGTCAACAGACCGGCGGGAATGCCTGTAACGAGATCGATGCCGGCCATGAGCGAGACTTCGGTTGTCGAGACTCGCTGGTTGATGTAGTCGTCGAGAACGCGGAAACCGGTGTTCGGTGTGAGCCAATCGGAGCCGCGTGCCACGCCCCCCTTCGCGCTGTTCCCGAGACCCTCGAACCAGTGGCCCGCTGCGGCCGGGTTGTAGCTGAAGAGACCCAGCGGATCGCTGCATTCAACGGGCGAGGCTCCGCAGAATACGTGGAGGTTGTTCGAGTCGAATGTCCCCATCGGGTCGGGCGTGAGGAACTGACCGTCCGCCGTGGAAAGCCAGCGGTTGCGCGCATAGACAAGCTGCGTCGCCGGCTCGCGGAACATCAGCTTGAAGTCGAGGAGCAACTTCGCCTTCGATTCTTCGTTCGCCGCGAGGTAGAGCGATGAGATCTCGTAGAGCGGCTGATGTTTCTGCGTCTCGCCGTTTGGAATGGCGGCGATGAACGTTGTCAGGAGTGAGAGCAGCTCGCGTTTGATGATCGGCGAGTCCGCAGTCGATTCTGCGCCCGCGTAAACGCGCAGAGCCCATGCGGGGATCGACGAGACAGGGGTCGCGCCCCAGCCTTGTGCGCGAAGCGTCGAGGTCACCGATAATTCGAGCGACTGCGCGCCAGACGCGCTCGTAAGCGCGTCCCAGTCGCTTCCCGAGAGCGACCAGAGGATCGTGTGGTCATCTTCGAGCGAGGGGGCAACGCCCGCGGTTTGGGCGATCGTGTTGTCTGTTCTCACGGAAGCCAGCCGCACACCGCCGGAGAGCGTCGCCGCGGTGATTTTCTCCGACAGGTGCATGCGTACGTTGACGCTCTCGAGGCTTCCACCGGGCGTCTTCTTCGCTTCCAGCGTGATGCGATCGACGACGGCGCCTTGCAGATACCGCGGCGCGTCGCCATACGAGTCGGCGTAAAGCACGCGCTCAATTAGGTTGCCGTCGTCGTCGATGATTGCGGCGAGCGAGCCTGTGCCTGCTTCGTCGGCGATTGGATAGTAGATCGCCGGTGTCATTCCGGCTGATGCGGCGACGCGGACCTGCACTGGATCGTCATAGCCGTTGTCGCCGTGCAGGTACTGGCGGATCAGGCCAGCATCCCCTCCGGCGCCCGGCGCTGTTGAAACACCGCGGGCGAACATCGAAACAAGGCGGTCGACCACCGGGTCCCACACGAATGTGACGTCGGCAGGTACGCCGTCACGCGCGAGGACATCGGCGCGGTCTTCAAGGCTCCAGACCGTGGCACTTGCGCGATACGCTGTACGGCCGACGAGTCGGTCATTCGGGTTCCAAGTGAAGTCTACCTTGCGACCGAGTGTCGTCGCGGTGGCTGACGTCACGCGTCCGAGCTCGTCGAAGGTGTAGCTCCAGACGCCATCGCTTGTGCGGCGAGCACCGGTGTAGCTGTAGTCGAGCGTCTGTTTCGCGACGCCGTCAAGATAGAGCGTGCGCGTGTCGATCTGGTGCGCACTCGATGTCTTCGTTGCCGTCCAGGTCGGCGGCTCGAGTGCGAGCGACGCAACATCGCCGAGCAGAGCGTGCTCGGCGGTGCCGAGCGCTGCCGACACGGTCCGCTTTTCGCGGAAGTCCGCGTCGATGAGCGAATCGGTCACAGGTGAGGTGGACAGCTCGGACAGCCTTAGCCACGCATCAGTCAGCCGTCCGCGGCCATCGTAGTCCCAAGAGGAGAGGCGGTCGCCGAGCGCGAGCTCACGCGTCGATTCGAGGCGCTTCGCCGCATCGCGCATGTTCGAGCTGCCTGCCACACGCACACCACCGATCGAGGTTGCGCTCCACAAAGGCAGCCCGCTTGGCGGCGGCGGCGCTCCATCTGGCAGCGGCACGCTCGGCGCGCTGCCGTCGGCGTAGCCGTACTGCGTCGCAATCAGCGTAGCATCGCTGGTCCACACATTACGACCTTTCAGGCGCCCGGAGGAACGCGCTTCGCCTTCAAACATCAGGAGACCGTCGGCGTTTCTTAATGCAACGAGATTCCCGCCCGCATCGCGCTCTTCGATAATCGTTTGCAGCCACGGCGAGGCCGGATCATCGCTGGTCGGAACAGCGGTTCCCGCCGCCGGCATCCGCCAACTCCGCCTCTCATCGTGAAGGTTCCAAACGTGGCGTTGCGTATGGATGTCGAGAACCGTCGGCAAGGCGTCGAGCCCGCTGCCGCTTGCATATCGGAATGCTTTGGTGATGGAGGCGCGGCCCAACAAGTCAAGGTCCTCGTAAGCGACCCCGGCGTCCTTGTTTCGCATACTCGCAAGACGACCAGCGCCGTCGTACTCATAACGGACCAGCAATGGCGCTGTGTTCGGATCCTGTCCCGCTTTGATGTCGATGATGCGGCCACCGGCATCACGCACATAGGAGAGCCATTGGTTGGAGCGATCACGCTCGGCCACGATCGCCCCCGTGGCATCCTCAAAGACAACTTCCTCACTCGTGCCATCAGGATAGAGAGTCTTCTTGATACGGCCCAAGGAATCGGTCTCGTAGTTGGTAATCTCCCCTGCCTCATCGATGGACTGACGGAGATTCCCAATCGCGTCGTGGATGTAACGAAGAATTTTGCCGTCGGCAAGCACCCGTTGCGTCAGAAGCCCTCGGCCGTCGTAGCTCGCTTGCTCGGCGGCGAGGCCCGGCCGCTGGAGAAGGCGCACGTTGCCGGCTTCGTCGTACTGAGTCGAGGTCGCGTATGCGCCTCCAGCTTCCAGCACGCTAGTCGGGCGTCCAAGCCCGTCGTGGCCGAGGCTCGTCTGATATTGCGCACTCGCTTTTGGCTCGGCGGCAGTGACGAGTTCCGGGACCGAACCGCGGTAACTCGGCACATCCTGCCGCGCGAAGACATCGGTGACAGGACTGTCGCTCGTGGTCGCTCCGCCAAGAAGCGTGGCCACGACACGGCCTCCGCCGTCACGTTCGGATTGCATGACGCGAAACGCGCCGGCCGAGCCGACGCGGCTCGTCGTCGTCTTGCCGCCATCGGACCAGCCGATCAGTGTTTGACGTGCATCTGCGGACGAACCGCCAATCTCTTCGCTGGTCGCGCGCAGGCGACCCTTGGCCGTGTAGATACTCTTGGCATGCGCGACGATCGTGCCGGATGCATCACGCGCGATGCGCTCCAGTGGCTCATTCCAGGCGTTCCACGTCATCTCGCTCTTCGTACCGTCCGAAGCCACGACAGCAACTTCGCGGCCGAGCGCATCGAACTGGCGTTGTGCTGCCACGCGCGTGCCGTCGCTCTCATAAGCGAGATTGCCGATGGCGTCGTAGCCCCGCACCGTGCGAATGCGATTGCCGGTCGTGTCGGTGCGCTCTATCAGAAGCGGCCGGCCGAGACCATCGAGTGTTTGAACCTCGCGCGGTTCGCTGCCGCTGACGCCGCTCACCGGATCGAAACGGGTGATCTTACGCAACCCCAGTTGCCATTGCGTTCTCGCCGTGAGCGTCTGGAGAGTCCCATTCACTTCGGCGTGCGAGGTCGTTCTCTCAGTCTGGCGTCCCAACGTGTCGTATTCGACGTGGGTCTCCACGTTGCCGAGGGGCGATTGTTTGCGTGAGTGATAGCGCAGGCGTCCCGCGCCGTCATAACCGTAACGCTCGTCGGTGAGGATCTGACCAGCAGCATCCCTGGTGACCTCGCTGGTCGTCCGCCCATACGCATCGAGGACCTTCTCTGTGACTGTGTCGCGGACCATGTCGCGCACCTCGATTCGCTCGCCGCCGCCGGGGGCCGGGAAGTAGAGGAGGTTGTACTTTTCGAGATCCGTGCCCTTCCTCATGAAGAACGGCCGGCTTCGGTCGTGCGGATTTGGGGCGTTGGCTGCGTAATGAACCGTCTGCGCGCTGATCGCTGCCGGCGCGCCTGGCGCCGTCGACTGCATGACGACGGTCACCTGACCGGCGCTGTTGTATTTCGTGGCGGTCGTGATGGCAATCTCGGCATCCGTTGTGACGGTCTCGCTGCGTTCACGACTCGGCGACTGCGCTTCCCGCGGCAACGTAGCCAACGAACCATCTTTACGGCTGATCTCCTTCACGATGTTCGCAGCGGTGCGCTGGTCGAACGTGAGCGCAGTTTCGGCTTCTACCCCGGGACCATTCTGCGCAACGTGCGTCAGAAGCGTTCCGGCTGCCGTGTTCCGTGCAGGGTTCCAGGTATTCGTCGCAGTCAGTCCATTCGGGTATCTCGCGCTGACGACCTGTCCTTGCTCGTTGTGCGTATCGAACATGGTCACCAGATTCTGCGACGTTGCCGGCGAGTTTGTTGGTGCCGTTGCCGGCAAAGCTCCGGCGCCGACAACGAGAACATCGTGCTCTGTGACAGTCCGAATGTGTACGCGTTTGTCGTACTGGGCCGGATCGGTGAGCTGGTAGGTCCGTTTTTGTCCCATTGCATCGATCGCCACCACCTGCGTGGGCGACGGGTACGCGAAGGTCGCTGACTCGCCTGTAGCCCACGCCTGATCGAGGACCCGGTCGCGCAGCAGTGGATCGGTTGAGAGATCGTAGTTGAACGTCACGCGCGGTGACACGACACCTGGGTCTTTGACCGTCTTGAGATTGGTCGCCAGCTCAAGTCTGTCCTTGTAGGTGCCGCCGGCAGGTTGATATGTGTATTCTACCTTCGGACGCAGCGTTCCGATCAGGTCGAACTCGGTCGGTACGCCGCTCGCGGCTTTCGCCTCGGGAAGTTTGACGGCAAGGAGCCTGCCCTGCGCATCTGTCTCATAGCCAACAGAGCGTCCGCGCCAATCCGTGACTCCCTCGACGAAGCCACTCGTCGCGTTGTACGAAAGGGTGGTTTGACGGCCAACCGGATCGACAATCGTCGCCAGCCGCCCGTCGGCTCCATAGAGATAGCGAATGACATTGCCGCTGCCGGCCTCCATGAGCGAGTAGAACTCGTCGCTCTCGCTGATGATCCGCCCAAGATCATCGAATGTGGCAATCCGCCACCTCTGATCGATCAGGTTCCAGCCGCCGTCACGTTTCACGAGCTTCAGCGACAGCCCGGCCGGCGATTTGTATTCGCCGCTTTCGAACTTGAACGTCCAGATCTCCGCGCCGTCGCGGTACTCCACGTTCCCGTTCGGCAATGCACGCAGGCGGCGGAACATCGCACTGTCCCAACTGTTGCCGAAGTTCGTCAGGCCGATCGTCCGGGAACGATACGTCCTGTCGACGACGACGTTCCATCCGGCGCGGCCACCTGCAACGAGATCGACTGTGCTCGTTTCCACTTCCCCACTGTGGAGGTACGTCGTCTCCTGCAACAGCCCACCCGCGATCGGCGGAGCCTGCGCGGCAACGAGAACGCTCGCCGGCCGCACTGTGTCCGCCTGGATCGTGGAGATGCGTTTGCGGAAGCGGCCGTCTTCGGCCAGGAAGCCGTAAGGGCCGGAGGGATTCAACTCGGCGCGGATGGTCAGGAAGCGGCCGGCGGTGTAGATCTCGCGCACATTCGGCAGCGAGGCCAGGTATGCCGGGCGCTTGCACGCGGTGCAATCGCTCGGAGGTGGGCCGGCGTCTTTGGCCGCGCGAGGATCGGCAATGGCGACGATCCAGTCCGAGGCAAAGCGATTCCAGCCTTCCTGATAGCGAAGATCGGGGTCCGTGCTGGCAGCGAACTCGAGGACGCGTTTGAGCGCGAAGTCGGTGGTTGCTCGCGGGTCGAGGTTGCCGTCGCGCTTCTTCTGGCGCAGGTGCGAGGGCGGATATGGTCCCGGAGTCTGCGGAGTGTCGGAGTTGGGAACGCCTTCGCTTTCCAGAGCGATGGAGAGTTGTCCGCCAAGGGACTCGGTCATCGAGCCGGGCAGGCTCGCTTCGATGCGGAACACGGCCAGAGAGGCTTTGCAGTCGGGCTGCGTGGCCAGATCGCACTTGAGGATGCCGAGGGGCGGTTCGACGCCAAGAGGGACGATGCTGCCGACTTCATTGAGGAGGTCGTTCGCCTCGCCGATGTTCGCTTTCGTGTGCGGCTCCGGATCGATTGCCGAGGCCTGGCGGATACGCCGGCCGAGCAGATCGGCTCCAATGAGCATTCCGGTCTCCGGATTGACCAGCGGTGGGATGTTACCGACGGCAATCGGCTCCTCGGACTTCCACAGAATGCGCGGATCCTGCGTTTCATTGGCGACCGCCTGAGCGACGGTCGGGAACAACTCGTCCGGCGCGGAGACGCGATCGCGCTCATCGACGCGTGCGAGATCGATGAGCAGCACGCGGCCCGTGCCGTCGACGACCACGGCCATGTTCGTCTTCTCGATCACGCGCACGGCCCACGCGCCGTCGGGGATGGCGACGGCATCCGCGAAGCTGTCCGCGTTGAGCGGGATCTCGCCGACTTCGACGACGACCAGGCCGTAGTCGAGCGCGGCGATGAGCAGGTAGTCCTTGCCGGTGTCGGGGTTGCGATACAGCGCGCCGGTGTTGAAGCGCGCCAGCGGCGAGGCATTGCCTGCAGCGACGAGCGCCGTCTTCAGCGCCTCGAAGCGCGGATGCGCGCCGCCCGTGAGTACGATCTTGCCGGTGTACTCGATCCCCGCAGGAGGCGTGACCACGAACTCGACCACGCCTTTGCGCGTGTCGAGCGAGTAGACCTTGACCGTGTTCGTGTTCGACTCGAGGATGTGCGACTTGGGGCTGAAGGCAAGATCGCCGACCGACTGGAGGTCCTGCGGCATGGCCGGGCTCTCGGCGTACGCGCGAAGAGCGACCTGCTCCTTCGCGCGCACGATCCCACTCGGCGAAGTGCCCGGCACTTCGTTGCTCTCGATGCCATTGACATCGAACACGCCGATGCCCCAGCCAAAGAGGCTGATCACCGCGTACGTCGTGAGGTTGTGCGTGACAAGCATTTCATCGTCCGGCGCGCCCATGACATTGAACATCTGCGCCGGCTCGTTGTCGATGGCATCCTCGCTCCGCCTGACGCCGAGGCGCACGTTCTCGATGGTGATGCGCTGGATGCGGTACTGCGAGCCCGAGGCGGGGATTTTCGGATTGCACTTCTGATGAATGCCGTCTCCGAACTCGGTGGCTGCACCGCCGCAGAAGGCGCTTACGAATGTCGCCCAGTCGTACTTCACGGGTTCCGCGTCGCCGATCACGAACTTCGCCTTGCGCGGGATCGCCTCCACGCGATCCTCGGCGACGAACGCGCTGGCCAGGCCGACCCCGTACGCCGTGCCGGGGTTCTGCGATGTGATCGCGCCCCCAGTCTGGCTGCAGACCGTGTTCTTCATCGTCGGCAGACAGCCGTCGCCGGTGTTCTTGCTGGCCTTGACGAAGTCCTCGACGCGCCATGTGCGCAGCGCACCGAACATGTTGGCCATGCCGGTCGAGAAGACGCGACCGTGATGATCGACGTGTACCGACCAGTATTCGGTCACCGCACTCGTGCTTGCGCTGTCGCGGCCTGGCGCGATAGCCATCGGTTTGGGGTTACTACCGAGCGTGAGCGCTTCCGAGTCGGAGATGTCGTAGGCCAGCACGCCTCCGTCGAGGGCGGCCACGAAGAAAACGTTGTCGTATCGCGCGATCTCGCGGACGGCACCGAACTGTGCGGCGTCGGTCTGGCGGATATCGAACTCGGCGAACGTGCCCTTCGGTCCGCGCGTTTTGAACCAAAGCTCCATCGGCGCCGGCGCTGGACCGATCGGCGTAAGGACGCCGGTGTCCTGATCTCTCTTCGCCGCCTGCCCGAGCTTCAGGTTGTTCCCCGAGCGATCCGTGATGTTGCTATGGAGTGTCAGGCGGAATCTCACGCCTGCTTCGAGCAGCGACGGCAGCAGAATCGTCACGCGTCGTCCACTCGAGTCGAGACGCAGTAGCGCGCTCGCGAGCAGATCGACGCCGGCGGAAGCCGGCGGGTCGACGCGCTCGAATCGAATGACACTGCGAAGGAAGGCGTCTATGGCGACTTCGCTGGTTGCACCGCCGACCTCAATAGGCTCGTTGAACACCACCGAGACCGTCGCCGACTGGTCGATGTCCTTCTCATCAATAGCGATGACGAGCCGATCGCCGGCCTTCACATCATTCATTGTGATGGGCAAAGCCTGCGGGCCGCGGCGCTCACCGCTTTCGACGTCGAGCACGCTGACTCTGGTGTCTGCGCTAAGCGGGACGAGGCGCTTCACACTCAGAACGCCTGTATCACTGAGCTTGATCTCGAGGTCACAAATCGCCTGCAGCGTCGCGCCGGCAGCAGGCGCGGTCGTGGTCTCGACGCGGAAAGGTGTAGCGAACACAGGATGCGGTCCGTTGAAATCGGTGTCGGGATTCGGGATCGGAGTCCCGGTGCCGGGCGCGCCGATCGGAATGCCGTTGTAGGTTTCCTCGAACGCGGTAAGTCCGTTCGCCGGATCAATCGCGGTCAGCACGAAGCTCGTGTTTGCGGGAACCGGGAAGGCCACCGCTCCGTCAGCTTCCGCGACATACGTCTGGCTGACGTACATCGACGACAGCGTGTTCCAGTGCAGCTCGTTCACAGTTGCGCCGGTGTTGAGGAACGACCAGGCCAGCGTGCCCTGACTGGGATGCATCATCGCGGCGGCGAACTGACCTGCCTGGATGAACTTCTGCAGGATGTCTTTCGCGCCGCTGGTGGCGGCGTTCGTGCGCAGACCGCGCGCATTCGATTGCGCGGGGCGCGTGGTGAGCTTGCCATCGGCGACGGTGAGCGTGTCGATGGCCATCAACTTCGGACCGCGCTGAGACTGGCCGACCATGGCCAGGAAAAACTCGCGGTTGACATCGGTGCCGGCCGCGATGGGGATCGTGAGCTGCAGCGGCACTTTCGCGCGACCTTCGAACTTCACGTCTGCCGTTCCCGCGAAAACCAGCTCCTGCGCCAGTCGCGGGATGCCGTTGAAGGCCGCGGGCGATGCGGGCGTGACGTCGATGCGTGTGGCGACGTCGAACGCGCCCGCCGGAACATCGATGGTGATGCCGTCGACGCTCGTGAACGAAACTGCCGTGCGTGCGGGGGCGATGAAGGCCTTGCCGTCTTCGGCGGCGAACGGCGTCAGTGGGATGAGCGCCACGAGTGCGCCGTTGGCGTTGAGGACGCGCAGGTCGATGGTGTCGGTGATCGATACGCGATCGCGCGAATTGGTTCCGATCGTGACCGAGAAGCTGCCGTCGGCCACGGCCTCGGCGGAGTAGCGCGTGAGGAAGTCGTTGCCGCGGCGTACGGGAACGGCGAGCCATCCTGCTTTCAGCGCGCCGGCGGTGCCGATGACTTTCGAGACGCCGTTGGCGTCGGGGATGGTGATGCGGATGCGCTCGGGATGGACTTCGTCGTTCGTCACTGACGCGGCAGTCGTGAAGGCGAAGGTGTAGGTCTGCCCGAGGGGCGAGCCGTTGGTGCCGCGGATTGTGGCGGCGATGGCGGCGACGTAGCGGCGGCCTGCCTGCAGCGTTTCGCCGGCGGGGAGCGTCCAGCGGATGCCGAGGACGCCGTTTGCGGCAGCGGTGCCGGGGACGATGCTGCCGTTGGTGGTGTCGATGACGGTGATCGAGGTCGCGGTGATCGACGACGGATCGACTGCCGGTGTGATCGTGGCTTCGACGGTGGTGGTGAGCGAGACGTTGGTGGCGTTGTTTGTCGGAATGGTCGACGCTACTTGCGGCGGCTGCGCGACGATCAGCAAGTCGCCGACGTTGACGACGGCGTTCGCGGCGGGCGCGGATGGATGCGTGTAGGTCGCGCCATCGCCGGCGGCGACGATGCGCGGGACGAGCGAGAACGGCGCGGCTGGGGTCGCGGGAATGGGAATGTTGAAGATGCCGCTGACGCGGGAGAGGTCGGTGACGCCGAGGCCGGGCGTGATGATGCGTGCGTCGCGCGTGGCGACGCCGGTGCCGACGCGTACGATTCCACGCGCGAATGCGATCGGCGCGTTTGCGGCGAGGAGCAGATAGCGGCCTTCGCGGATCACGCCGTCAATGGGCAGGACGTTGCGATCGATGGACTCGGTCGTCCAGCGTCCGCCGTCGAGCGAGGTCATTTCCGCGGCGAGGCGGAAGAGTTGTCCGTACGGGGAGTTTTCGACGAGCTCCACCAGGATGAGCTGGGATTGAGGATTGAGGATTGAGGATTGAGGATTCGAGAACGTGGCGCGGGCTGGGCGCGAGAGCTCGACGTTCGCGATGGGATCGATGTCGCCGTCGCCGTCGATGTCGGTCGGCGCCGGCTGGTTGGCGCGATCGAGCGTCAACTGGAAACCGCCGACGATCGTGTAGCCGGCGATCGGTCCGAGGGACGTGGGATCGGCGAGCGATGAAGCATTCGCGAGCAGCGCGTCCTGCGTAGCGCCGGTCGGAATCTCGACCGCCACTTTTTCATCACCCGGCACTCTCCCGCCCTCGGGGCCGATGAGCGTGCCGCGGTCGAGGCGTCCGGGATATGGAAGGATGCGGATGTGGTCGAAGCCGACTTCGAGGAAGACCTCCGCGGCACGCGGGCTCGGCGCGAGATTGAACGTGGCCTCGCCGTCGTTGCCGTCGAGATCGCGATAGAGCAGAAGATCCGTGGCGAACGGCGGATCGAGCTCGCGACCGCCATCGGCGAGATGCAGCTCTTCGTCGATGTACGCCTGCACGGCGGTGCCGCTCGGGAAGATGTGCGGCGATGTGCCGTCGATCTTCAGCGTTGCGACCGTGCTCTCGGTCGGCAGCACGACTTCCGGATCGAGCGGGAAACTCTTCGCGACCATCGAAGGACACGGGACCGAATTGAGGATTGAGGATTGAGGATTGAGGATTGGGGCGCAGGGATCGGTCACGCCGACGAGTGGTGCGCCGACGGTGGGTGACGGCGGAGACGCAAGGCCCGGATGGCGATCGGCGTAGACGAGGGCGTAGGCGCCGGGGGCGGTGACGTCGAGCGATGCTTTTCCGTTGGCGACGTTGACGACGGCGGCGAGGACGCGCCATTCATCGCGTGATTCGTCGTAGCGGACCGCGCTAAGAGTTTGCCCGGCGGGAATCGCCGGTACTTCGAACGTCAGCGTTGATGCTGGGAGTGACTGTGCGCTGGAGACGATTTCTGCGGACGCGAGCGGCGACCATCCGAGGGGCAGGAGACCGGCCAGCGATTGCGCGCCGGTGGAAGTGAGCGTGACGCTCGCTCCGCTCGTGACGGCGCCGGCGGGAATGCTGAGCTCAGCGCGGCGCGTGACGGCGTTGTCGCCGCCGTGGATGAGCGCAGACGCGCCGGACGCGATGGTCTTCGTCTCGCCGCGACGCGTGAGGCGGATATCGATCGGAATCACGCCCGCGCCGGCGGGAAGGACGATCTGACGCCAGACGGTCGTGTAGCCGTTCGCGGAAGCGCGGATCGTGTGCGCGCCTTCCGGGAAGGACTGCGCGTAACGGCCGCGCGCCGACGTGGTCATCGTGACCGACGACGACGAATTGAGGATTGAGGATTGAGGATTGAGGATTGAGGATTGAGGACGACGCGATTCGCGATTTGCGCGAGAAGGCCGCCGTCGGTGCTTCGATTGTGATCTCGGCGCCGGCCAGCGGGCGGCCGGTCGTGGCGTCGTAGACTTCGCCGGAGATGAAGCCGTAGCCGGGCGGCAGATCGGCGTCGTCGCCGAATGCGAAGAGTTGCGTGTAGGGAGCGTCGAGCTGACGGCCCTGCGTGTCTTCCACATCGCGCGCGATTTTCAGCGTGAAGGTGCTCTGCGCGAGATCCTCGGCTGGGATCAGCGTGACGTTGGCACCGCTGATGTTGATCGTGCCGCCGACGATGCGCTGATCCGGCAGGACGAGTTGGACCGTTCCGGCCGCGCCGGTGGTCAGCGTCGAGACTTTGACGTCATTCGAGAAGACAATGGTCAACTGGTTGACGTTTCGGTCATAACTCGCGCGGAGGACGCGAGGTCCGGCGCAGTCGAGGTTGAGCTTCAGCTCCGCGGCGGCGGAGAGTGTTCCGTCAGCGCCGGCGGTACGAACGCGGATGACGTGATAGCCGGCCTGACCGGAGAGCGGGACTTTGTACGAGAACGCGCCGGTGGCGGAGGCGGTGGTGGCGAAGAAGATCTGGCCGTAGTCGAGGCGGACGCGCGCGCCGGGGATGGTCGTGCCGATGACGTCGATGAGCTGCGCGCAGATGCTCCCCGAGGCCGTGGTGATCGTGGGAGCCTGCGACGGCGCGCTCGTGGCGGCGACGAAGCTGCTGGATAGCGGTTCGTTGAGCGATTGTCCAGCGAGATCTTTTGCGGACGTGGCAACCTTCAACGTGTAGCGCTCGCCGGGCGTGAGTGTCGTAGCTGGCGCGAACGTCAGCACGTCCTTGTCGAGAATGGCCCTGCCGTTGACCGCGGTGCCGCTGCTGTTCTCGAGCCGGAACGCGTCGAGCGTCGACTGCCGCTCCATCGGCGAAGAGAAGAGCACGAGCACGACGACGCCGGGATCGACTTCGATCGCGTTCAGCGCGGGGAAGGTTTCCAGAACTTTCGGCGCCTCGGCAAGTTTGAAGACGCGCAACGAATCGAACGCGCCGTCGCCTGACGTTCCTTCAATACCATAGGGCTGCGCGAGACGCGCAACGACGGCCGTCATCCCGCCGGGCAGCGTAGAGAACGGCACGTCGGCGGCGAATGTTCGCGCCGTTTGATCGACGCTGGCGATGACGCCGTTGACGTCGACGCTCGATCCCTCGGCGGCATTGAACGAGCCGCTCACATGAAGGTTCGCGCCTTGTGATGCGGCGAAATAATCGTTGTCCGATGGCGCGGTGATGTCGATCGTCGGAACGTTCGAGAGATAACGCACGGCCACTTCGGCGCGCGCGGTGCGACCGGTACGATCGCGGCCGGTGATGACGATCGTGTTGTCGCCCGATTGCAGCGGCACGTTCCGGGCGATGAACTTGCCGGTGGTGTCGGAGAAGGATTGAGGATTGAGGATTGAGGATTGAGGATTGACCGCCAGCGAGGACGGATCGACGTTCGCGAACGTGCCGCTGATGTCCGTCGTCGAGACTCCGCTGATGAAGCCGGGCACGGGCGTGCTGATGGAGATCGCGGGAAGATCCTCGATCAACGTCACGCGCCGCGACGCGATGGCGATGCGGCCACCGGAGTTGCGCGCACGGGCCACGAGCACGTTGAGACCGCCGGTGAGGCGGACGTCGCTCACGCTCCAGCTCGTGCCATTCACGACCGCCGGCTTGCCGTTCAGGTCAACGCTGATCGCGCCGTTGCCGAGCGTGCCGGTGACGGTGAGCGTGTCGCCGGCCGTGACGTAATCTTCGACCGGCGCGGTGATCGTCACGCTCGGCTCGTTCGTGATGCGATGGAGTGTGATTGAGACTGGATCGCCAATCGGCGTGCCGTCTGCGGTCGTGCAACGAATCGTGACGCTGTTCGCGCCTTCCTGCGGCAACTCCACGGACGCGCAGAACGAGCCGTTCGACATCTTCGCTGCGACGCCGTTGACCTTCACGCCCGCGGCACCGCCGGAGCGTCCGATCAACTCGACTCTCTGCGAAGTGACGATGGACTGATCGGGCGGATCGAATGCTTCGAGTCGGCAACCCGAGGCGGCGCTCGAGCCGATGTAGAACGTCCGCTCGATGCGCGATTCGTTGCCGGCCGCGTCGCGCGCGGTAACGATCGCGGTATGACCGCCGTTGGCGGTGATCGTTGCGGGTGAAGCCACGACTTCGCCGTCGATGGTGAGCGCGAACTCGATGGCTGCGTTGCGATCGGTGGCGCTGCCGCTGATGACGGCCTGCGTCGCGAAGCCGGCGCCGTCTTCGAGCCCGGCACCTGATTCGAGAATGCTCACGCTCGGTGGAGTGAAGTCGGCGGTCACGCGCGCCTGGACGCTCGTCGACGAGCCTGATGTTGATTGGCCCCTATCGGTGGCGGTAGCCGTGGCGACGATCGTCCACTCCCCTTCCGTGAGTGTCGCGCCGCTGAGCCGGAACGAGCCGGCCGGATCGGTGGCGATGCTCGCGGCTTGCGCCGGGGGCACGGTGACGGCGACCGTTGCGCCTTGCCGCAGCGCGCGGCCGACGACGTCGATCTTCGGGCGGTTGGTGACGTAGTTGTCGGGCGGGAACGTGAGCACGAGCGCCGGACCGCCGAGGCCGCGCGTCACTTCGATGGCCGCGCTGCCGCTGTTGCCTGCTGCGTCGCGGCCCGAGGCGCGGATCGCGTTCTCGCCGAGGTCGAGCGGAACGCTCGCGGCAGTCCACGATGCGTCGGCCTGCTTCGTTGCGGCGATGCCGTTGACGGACACGTTGACGGCATCGCCTGCGCTCACGCGCACGTCGGTGCGATCGGCGGAGATCGATGCGCCATTCGCGGGCGAAACGATCGTCACCTGCGGACCGGTGCGGTCGATCGTGAAATGGCGTGTGACGGTATTCGACTGTCCGAACGCAGAGTCGGTGGCCGTGGCCACGATCGTGTGCGCGCCGTCGGCTGTGACTTCGGTACCCGAAGTGAACGGAGCGCCGTCGAGCGTGGCGGTGGCGGTGACGTTCTGTTCGAAGAGGCGCACCTGTGGCGCGATGGCGCGCGCGTAAACCGCGCCGTCTACCATCGCCTCGCCGCCTTCGATGATCTCGACGAGCGGCTTCGCGGTCTTCACGCCGAGGGTGTACGAGGTGGTGCCGGTGTGCCCGGCGCGATCGACGACCTCGAGCGTCAGATCGTTCACGCCATCGGCGAAGCCGGGATTGACGATCGTAAATGCGCCGTTTGTGACCGGCACGCTGACGTTCCGTTCGAGCACGCGCACTTCAAGCGCGTCGCTGTCGACGGTTCCGCTGAGCGACGTCGGGACGTTCGTTACTTTGGCACCGCTCGCGGGTGTGAACGTCAGGAAGCGCGGCGGCGTGAGGTCGATGACGAAGGTGTGCTCGCGCGCGCTCTCGTTCCCCGCGCAGTCTTTCGCGGTCACACGCAGCGTGTGCGATCCCTCGGCGGCGATCTCGCTGCCGCTCGTCCAGGCAACGCCGTCGAGCGTGGAGGTGACGGTGATCTGCGCATCAACATCAGACGCACGCGTGAAGAGCGTCACTCTGCGTCCGGTGATGGTGGCCGTGAACGGTGCACCGCTCTCGCTGATCTCGATCGCGGGCGCGGTGCGGTCGACGGTGATCGTCACCTGCTCGGTGGCGATGTGGCCGACGGTGTCGCTGGCTTCGACGAGGATGGTCTTGCGTCCTTCGGCGCCGAGGACGATGGTGGCGATCCAATCGCGATTCACGAGTGTTGCATTCGTCGTGACCTCGCCGATCTTGACGACGACCTTCTCGACGCGCGGATCGCTGACCGTGCCACGCAGCTCGAGCGATTCATTGCGCGTGCATGACGCGACGCTCTGAATCGTCAGCTCGGGAGCGCGCGTGTCGAGCACCAGCGTACGCGTGAGCGTTCCCTGATTGCCTGCGCCATCGACGGCGACGATCTGGATCGCGTTCTCGCCTTCGATGAGGCTGAGCGCGATCGAGAACGTCTTCGTCACAACATCGATCGCTGCATTGGCGCCGTTGACTTTCACCGTCACCGCGTCATCGCTGCCGCCGGTGATCGTGACGTCGCGCAGCGAAAGCACGTGTCCTTCGGTGTGCGAGTGGATCGTGAGCGCGGGAGGAATCGTGTCGATCGTGAATGCGAGCGGCCCGACGATGGTCTCGTTGCCTGCGGCGTCGGTGACTTTGATCGTGATCTCGTGCGCGCCTGAAACCGAGTACGGTTGCCCGAGGATGTAGACGGTGCCGTCGATCGATGCCTCTTTCGTGACGGCGGTGAGATCCGTGACCTGCACGTCGAATACGACCGGACGCGCGAACAACGCACCTGCGACAAACGGAGTACCACTCTCCTGGACCTGCACGACTGGTCGCGTCGCGTCGATCGTGAACTGTACGGTCTGTTCGGTGCGATTTCCCGCGGCGTCTTCGGCAACGGCGATCAGTGTGTGAACGCCATCGGCCGCGATCGCGGTACCGGAAACGAACGGCAATCCGTTCAGCGTGGCCGTGATCCGCGGCGCAGGATCGGTGTCGTCGGCCGCGGTCATCGCCGGCGTGACCGGAACTTTGAAGATCGTGCCGGAAACGAGCGGCGCTCCGCCGTTGGTGATCGTGAGCACCGGCGCGGTGTTGTCGATGACGAATGACGTCGGCGCCGTCGTGCCGCCGCATGCGCTGACCGTGACCGAGACGCTGCCGCCAGTGAGTGTCAGCGGGAGCTTCACGGACAGCTCGCTCCCGCTGATCCATGTGACGTCGGTGGCGGTCGTGTCGCCGAACTTCACCGTCGTGCCGCCCGGCACGAAGCCGGTGCCGAGGATGCGCACGTCCGTGCCTGCGGCCACCGATCCCGATGGACTGAACACGCCGGTGACGCGCACTTCCGCACAGAGCCGGCGAATGGCGTCGTTGTCTTCGTCGGCGACATAGATCGCGCCGGCCACTGCGAGCCCGATCGGATCCTTGAACTGCGCGACCGCGCCGTCGCCATCGACCTGGCCGTTCTTGCCCGTGCCGGCAATCGTGATCATCGCCGGCGGCGTAGTGCTCATGACGATCTTGCGAATGAAGTCGTTCTCGGAGTCGGAGACGATCAGATCGCCGGCTTCATCGACGCCGATGCCACTGGGCCGATTCAGAACGCCTGCATTGCCGTCGGCGCCATCGTCCGGATCATCGCCGTCACCGGTGCGCGGGAAGGAGAGAACGGTGGTGACCTGCCCGCCGGCGATCCTGCGGATGGCGTTGTTCTTCGTGTCGGCGACGAACAGCGTCGCGCCGCTCGCGACAATCCCCCTCGGTTCATTGAACGTCGCGCTCAGCAGCGCGCCGTCGGTGACGTTGTTGCCTTTCGAGCCGGTGCCGGCGAAGGTCGTCACCGTGCCGTCCACTGCACCGTCGACAACAAGCAGCTTGCGGATGCGATGATTTTTCGTGTCGGCGATGTAGATCGCGCCATCCGCACCCACCGTGATTCCCTCGGGGGCGTTGAACTCCGCGACACTGCCAGCGCCGTCCTTGTAGCCGGACTTTCCGCTGCCGGCCAGCGTCGTCACCGTGCCGTCGAGCGCGACGCGGCGGATCGTGTGATTGCCGGTGTCCGATACATACAACACGCGACGCGACGCATCGAACGTGAGATTGCGAGGGTCCTTGAACTCGGCCGCCGTTCCCTGCCCGTCCTTATCGCCGTTCTGGCCTGACCCGGCCAGCACCGAAACCACGCCCGCCGGCGTGACGAGCTTGATCTGATCGTTCTGTTCGTCTGCGACGGCGACGTTGCCGTCCGGAAGAACGACCGCCGCACCATTCGGATGCTTGAAAACCGCGTTCTGCGTCTGCTTCCCGCCCGCAAGAGTCGAAACGATGTAACGCGGCTGCGTCGCTACGGTGAAAGAAAGCTCGCCGATCAATGACGCGCCGAGGGACACGCGCACGTTGCCGGTCACCGCGGAAGAAGGAACGGAAACTTCGATGAACCGATCGTTGCGCTCCAGAACATTCGCGGAGAGCGAGCCGAACGCCACGGCGATGTTCGGATCGGCCAAACCGCGTCCGGTGACCAACACGCGCGCGCCGGCCGGAGCGCTGGACGGAACGAGCTCGCGCACGGTTTGCGCAGAGAGAACCGTAGCCGCACCGCTGAGCATCAGGGCCAGAACAAATCGTTGAATCGGCATGCTGCGCAGACTCCGCGGGAGTAAGATCTCATTCATGAGAGTCACGACCGCTCGTGTGATGAATGGCCGCCTCGACGTTGATGCCGATGCATTGCCTGAGGGACAACTGGTGAAGGTCGTCCTTCTCGAGGATGAGCCGGTCCGCTTGACCGATGAAGAAAGGTCGTGGCTGACCAGCGCGCTGGAAGAGTCGCGCCGAGGTGAGTCTACCGACGCGCTGGCGTTCCTGCAGGAGCTCGAGAGCGCGGAATGACGGTTTCCCGCCGCCTTCTCATCTCTGCGCGTGCGAAGAATGAAATTCGCGAAGCAAAAAGATGGTGGCGCCGCGAACGAAGCAAAGCCCCATCCGCTCTTGGGGATGAGCTGCGTGCGGCATTCGGACTCTTGCGTGAGTTCCCGATGGCTGGCAGGCCGATCGATGATGAACTTTTTGTCGCTGTTCGCCGGCTGAGCTTGAACCGTACGCACTACTACCTCTTCTACGAAATTCGGGATTCTGAAATCGTGATCATTGGTTTCAGGCATCAAAGCCGCGACGCTGAAGCTCCTCCCGACTGACGGCATGCAGCGGGCGTTGTCGCGATCGCGAGCGACGTATTCCGAGAAGCGATTGGTCATGGACATAGACAATTTCTCGCGTTCGTGTCGATGCATCGGATCCGTTCTCTTCACTGCAGCCGCCTGGGAGAAGTGAACAGCAGCGTTAGATTCGGCTGCTGAGACCAGACACGGACTTCTGTAAACACGATGGCCGATCCACTGCCGGGTCTTTGCAGGCGCACGTAGCGCGCGCTTCGGTTCACGGGAATGTCAGCGACCGGCAGGAACGATCCGACCCACCACACCGAGACACGACTGTCCGCCAGATTCGGCGCCAGAGACTCGGAAGTGAACGGCTGATCGGAAGCCAGAACGTAATACCCCGTCAATTGCTCCGGGCAGCAATCCGTTCGCGAGGAAATGTCGATGCTCGAAATCGGATGCAGCTTCCCGAGATCGACCTGCCAATACGGGTCCAGCGCGCTTGTCGAGTGAAAAATGCCGCCAGTTGTGTTCCATGCGTCCGTGGCGCTGCCGTTCACGGCATGTTCGGGGTAGTACTGCAGGTACGTCTGCGCGGGCGGCGCATACGCGCGCTTGCCTGCTGCGAGATTTACACGCGCCGCGCTCGCCGGCGCCCACACGAATACCTCGGCGAGCGACAACGTGTCCGTCCCACCTCGCCAGATCCGTACATATCGACCCCGCCGTCCGATGTTGATCGTGTACGTACTGCCGACGACGCCGGGGCTGCGATAGATGTCGACGTCGCTGAGAGCCCTGGCCGCCGTGAGACTGGCCGCCGTGATCACGTCGTCGGACACGAACACAGTGATATTCGATGCCTGTTCCGTACAGCAGTCGGTGCGACCGCGAATCTCGATCGAATCGATCATCGGAGCGCCCGTACCGAGGTCCACTTCCCACCACGTCTCCAGCGCGTAGTCGGTGATACTCATCGAGCCAAGGGCACTGGCAACCTTGCCATCGACGGCGCGGCTAGCCGGGTAACTGAGCGACCAGTTGCCCGATTGACGCGCCGGCTGGTTCAGCGCGAGATTCACCCGCCCGAATTTTCCGCTGCGATCGAACCAGGCACGGCCGTCATAGAGAGTGAAGGCCGCACCATAGATCTTCCGCTCGTTGAGACCGACCGCCGCCGCAGGTACTTCGAGACGAACCCACTTCCCGGCTTCGGGCATCGGACCGACGCGGTATCGTGGTGATCCGCTGATGAGGTCCTCGCCCCACGTGGCGCGATACCAGCTCGATCCGTCGTTCCACTGCAGCATGATCTCGCGCGGCGGATTGCACGGATCGATCAGGACATGAGCGAAAAGAACATCGCCGGGTGCGACGACGATCGGATTCGGATCGCCGGAGTAGTAGTTCTGATGAACTCCGCTGGCAAGCGGCACGACATGGGACGCAGAGCCTGATGCGCTCTGTGTCGAATCCCAGGTCCACGCTCCAACAAGCGTGACACCGGCCGGAGTCTGATCGTCGACCCAGACGGACTCGAACGGCGCGAATGAGGCCGGCGGAGCAACGTTCGGCGCAAGCGAGCAGGTTGCGGTGCCGATCCGATCGATCCAAAGCTCGCCGCTGTTGGTCTTGACGGTCAGCGACTTGATGGTCTTCGAGGCACTGCCAAACAGCCGCGATGCGAGGACTTCCAGCCGCATCCAGACTCCGCCCGACGGCATGCTGGAAATACGCGTATGCGCCAGAGTGGCATCGACAAGGTCTTCACCCCACGATGCCCGGTAATTGTTGGTGCCGTCATTCCATGTAGCCAGAATCTCGCGCGGCGGATTGCACGGATTGACGAGCGCGTACAACACGAGGTTGTCTGCCGGCGCGACAACGAACGACATTCCGCTGACCGTCCACTGGGTGGCGCCGGTACCGGAGAGCGAGACGGACTGCGCTCCGGATGCCGCTTGTGCTGTCGTGAACGTACCGTCGCCCGTGGATGTGGCATTCGGCGGGAGCGCGTCGTCGATCCAGATACTCGTAAGCGGCGCAGACGCCGGCGGGTCTACGGCACCGATCGCGGCGCACTCGGTCAGCTCCAGGGTGGCCGACTTTGTCTGGCCGTAGATGGCGGTGATCGTAGCGCTCGCAGAAGCGGCGACCTTCGAGGTCATGATGCTGAACGTCGCCTCGAGCGCGCCATCCGGAATCACGACCGACGGCGGCACGGTAGCGAGCGAGGTGTTGGAGCTGAACAGCGAAACGGTTGCACCCGAGGGGGGCGCAGCAACGCCGAGGGTGACGGCGCCGTTGACCGTGCCACCGCCTTCAATCGTCGCGGGATCGACCGCAATCGACAGCTCGTCCGAAGAAAGGAGCGTGAGCGTGGCTGTCTGTGCCGTTCCATTGCTCGATGCGGTGACGACGACGTTCGCGACGGCGGCGACACTCGTGGTCGTGATCTGGAAGGCAGCGGAGCTCGCGCCGACAGGAATGGACACGGTTGCCGGAACGGTGGCAGATGCGCTGGAGCTGCTCAGCGTCACCACCCCCGCAGACGCTCGAACGACCGGATAAAGCATGCGCACCGAGCCGGTGACCATGCTGCCGCCGGTCGCCGTCTGCGGTTGCAGCGTGACCAGCGTGACGCCATTCACGTTCTGCAATGCGCCGCTCACCGCGATGGTCGTCGATCTTGCCTGCAGAGCAAACGAATCGACCGCGTAGAGCGTGAACGTATCGCCGCTCTCGCCAGCGACTGCGATCGAGAACGAGCCGTTGGCTGCAGGATTCGCGGACGGAGATATCGCGCCAGTACGCGTATTGGTGGCGGTAAGGACGATGGGCGTATGGAGATCGGTGACCGCGCCGGCCGTTCCACGGACGAAGTCTCCTTCCGCAGTGCTCTCGGTCGAGATCAGGCTCGGATTCAGGACCGGCGCTTCATTGACGGTGATCGTCGCGCTGGCGTCGAGGTCGCGTGTGCCCTGCAGCTCATCGAGAAGCAGTACGTTGCTTCCTCGTGCCGTGACTTTGTCGAAGCGATAGATCCCTCGCCACGTGTCGCCCACGGCGATGTCGATGCTTTCGTTGTCGTTCGGCTGCAGCGTGAAGGTCTTCGCGTTGACCGAGAGAATGCGCCACGTTCCCTTGAGCGAGCCGCCTTGCGCGAAGACTCTCACCCAGTGGCCGATGAAGTAGGACGGAATGTCGACCGTGCGATCTGTGACGAGCGTCGCGCCGGAAGAGCCGTCGAGCGCGAGGCCGTTGCCAAGCGACGGCAGCTCCGTGACCGCCGTGCCGCGGCCGCCCGAATGGATCGTGACGTCGCCGAATGTCGACAGCGGGCCGCGCAGGAACACCGTGCCCGCGCCGCCGGTATTGGCAAGGCTGGTACAGGTTCTGGTTCCGGGACGCGCAAACAGAGGCGGCACCACACTTGTGGGATCGGTGTACTCGAGTGCCAGGGCACCGCCGCCACCCGCCCAGCACGACGCACCGCCGTCGGCTTCGATCGTGCCGCTGCCGGAGATGCGTGCGGTCGTCATCCAGATCGAGCCGCCGGCGCCGCCGCCTTCCACGGTGACGCCCGTTCCGCCGTTGGCGCGAATGACGCCGTTGACTACGGCGCTGCCCGCGTTGATGCGGATCGCGCCGCCACCGCCGTTACGCCGGAAATCGCCCGCGCCGAGCTCGCGAGGACGCTCGATGCTGCCGTATGTTGCGCCGGACAGCGTCGTGCCGCCGCCGCGACCGATGTGCGAGGCGGCTTGCTGCACGACGGTCACATTGCGTGCGCCCGGATAGGTCGTGAGCGTCGGATAGCCACGCCATGTCACGTCGATGGCCGCGCCGCTGTTCACGCGCAGCTCGCCGGTGATGTCGATGTTCAGTGAGCCGGTCGTCGGATGAGTCAGCGTCGCGCCGGCTGCGAGCTCGAGCGAACCGCCCTCGAGGCTGGTCGCCGTCACGGTCCCGGCAGCAATCGTCTGGAGCTCTGCTTCCAACGGGTCGGCGGATTGAAGCTCCACGTTGCGGAGCGTCACCGCGTCGAAGCGATACACGCCCTGCCACTTGTCGCCTTCTGCGATGGAGATCGTCTCGCCAGCATTGGAAGCAAGCGTCACGGTCTTCGCCGAAATCGTGGCGATGCGCCACGTGCCCTTGACGATGCCGGCGCTGTCGGTGATGCGCACCCAGTGACCCACGAAGTACGCGCCGGCGTTGTCGGTGCGATCCGTGACGAGCGTTTGCGCGGAGGATCCGTCCTGGGCAACGCCGCTGCCGAGGGACGGAAGCTCGACGATGCCGTCGCCGCGACCGCCGGAATCGATCGTGACCGCGCCGAACGTCGATTGCGGTTTGCGCACGAACACCGTGCCCGCACCGCCGATCTTTTCGTCACCACCACACGTCGAGGTTCCGGGACGCGCAAACAGGCTTGGTACAACACTGGTGGGATCGGTGTACTCGAGTGCCATAGCGCCGCCGCCGCCCGCCCAGCACGACGCACCGCCGTCAGTCTCGATCGAGCCGGTCCCGGAGATCCGCGTCGTCGTGATCCAGACCGAGCCTCCGGCGCCGCCGCCCTCCACGGTGTTGCCCGTACCGCCGTTCGCGCGAATGACTCCGTCGACGACGGTGCTCGCGGCGTTGATGCGCACCACGCCGCCGCCGCCGTTGCGCCGGTAGTCGCCCGCACCGAGCTCGCGAGGCCGCTCGATGCTGCCGTACGTTGCGCCGGACAACGTCGTGCTGGCGCCGCGGCCGATGTGCGAGGCGGCCTGCTGCACGACGGTTACGTTGCGCGCGCCCGGATAGGTCGTGAGAGTCGGATAACCTCTCCAGGTCACGTCGATCGCAGCGCCACTGGCAACATGCAACTCGCCGGTGATGTCGATATTGAGCGCGCTGGCGGTCGGATGCGTCAGCGTTGCGCCGGCGATCACATCGAGCGAAACGCCTTTGATGCTGGTGGCCGTCACGGTCCCGGCAATTGTGTGGAGATCCGCCTCGACCAAGTCGGCTGAGCGGAACTCGACGTCGCGCAGCGTCACCGTGTCGAAGCGATACAGACCCTGCCATTTGTCGCCTTGCGCGATGGAGATCGTCTCGCCGGCGTTCGGCGTCAGCGTCGCGGTCTTCGCCGAAATCGTGGCAATGCGCCACGTGCCCTTCACCGCTCCGGTGTTGTCGGTGACACGTACCCAATGGCCCACGAAGTACGCCCCGATGTTGTCGGTGCGATCGGTGACGAGCGTGTTCGCCGACGAGTTGGCCTGCGCAACGCCGCTGCCGAGAGACGGGAGGTCGATGATGCCGTGGCCGCGGCCACCGGAATCGACCGTGACCGCGCCAAACGTGGACTGCGGGCCGCGAGTGAACACCGTCCCCGCGCCGCCGATTCTATCGAGATGGCCAGACGTCTTGGATCCGGGACGCGCAAACATAGCCGGCAAGATGCTGGTGGGATCGGTGTACTCGATGGCGATGGCGCCGCCGCCGCCTGGCCAGGAAGCGTTGCCGCCATCGGCCATGATCGTGCCTCCGCCCGTGACCTTCGTGGCCGTGATCCAGATTGATCCGCCAGCGCCGGCACCTTCGGTGCCACCAATGCCGCCATTCGCGCGAACGATGCCATCCACCGCGGCGGTGGCAGCGTTGATCCGCACCACCCCGCCGCCCGGTTGATTGCGGATGTCGCCCGCCCCCGCTTCACGGGGCCGTTCCACGCTTCCGTACGTGGCACCCGTCAGCGTGATGGCGCCTCCGCGCCCGAGGTGGGAACCACCTTGCGCTACGGCCGTCACGTTGCGCGCACCGGGGTAGGTTTGATTGACCGGATAGCCGCGAACGTCGAGGCTCAGCGTTGCGCCGCACGCAACATAGAAGCCGCGGCTGGTGGTTACATTCAGAGTCTCCAGTACTGGAGCCGTAATCGATCCACCGAGGACGACGAAACGATCGAACGTGTGATTGCCGCGAATCGTGATGGTGCCGGCCGTGATCACGACCGTCTTGTTGTCATAAGTCGTCGTGGTCGTGTCGATCGTGGTGCTCGCGCTGATCGTCATGATCGGACCGGCGATCGCGGTGAAGCTCGTCACGAAATCGGACGCGGCTCCGCCGGCGCTCCGCGCGATGACGCGCACGCGGTGGATCGTGCCGTCCGCCGTCGCCGCGGGAATTGCGTACGTTCCTTCGTATAGATTGCTCCCCAGCGAGGCGACGGTCAGCGGCGTGACGTCGTCGAGAAGCATCTCCACCGATTGCACAGGATTCTGTGCGTTGCTGGCTGCGGCGGAAACGCGGATCTTGACCGTCGTCGCGACCGGGAACATCGCCTCGGGCGAACCGCAGATCATCACCAGCACCGGAGCGTTAGCGTCGATGACCGGCTTGATTGTGACCGCCACCGGGGCGGAGACCTTCGTGTTGCCGGCGTAGTCCCTGGTCGTGACCGTGACCTGGCGTTGCACGTCGGCGGTGCCATCGACTGGTGGCGCGGTGATGTCGGCGCTCCAGTCGTTGGTGGTGCCGTTCCGTGTCAGCGCGTGGGCGACGCCTCCGTCGAGCTGCGCGGTGATTTCCTTCACTCCTACTTCGGCATCGACCGCCGTGACACGGACGGCGATCTTGTCGATGGTCTCGCGATAGCTGGCGTTCTGGGCCGGAGCGGTGATCGTAACTTGCGGTGCTGCCGAATCGGTCAGGACCGCCACGGTCTGTTGCGCCGTTTGCGGCGCGCGTCCTGCGAAACCGTCGCTGACCGTCGCATCGATCGTCAGCGTCGAGCCGCCCGCTACATCCGGTGCGAGGGTAACGGTGAAGACCGACATCGCATTCATGGTGTTCGGGGTGAAGGTCTGCGTCTTGATCGACGTTCCGTTGAGCTTCGCGTTGAAGGTCACGGTCTTGACGGCCACGTCATCGCTGCTGATGACGGTGGCGATGACGTCGCGGCCGGCGTGAATGGAAAGGCCGGGTGTGACGGTGAAGCCGGAGATGACCGGTTCGGCGTTCTCGATGATGTTGTACGAAAGCGCCGGCATCACATGCGTGCGGCTGGCGCGATCAACGATTGCGACCTGCAGCGTGGCCGGTCCGAGCGGAGTGGTTGGGGGCACGGTCAGCGAGACGTTCTTGCTCGGTGTGGTGACCGGATAGTCGGAGTAGGTGTCGGTGCGCGGAGTGGTCTCCGGCGACCAGGTGAACGTGACGGTACCGACTCCCGCGGCCGCGGCCGCGGTGTATGTCAACGCAAAAGGCGCGTCGCGAATGATGGTCTCGCCTGCAGCGGGCGTCGTGGTCATGTTCAGTTCGGCTTGGTCGTTTCGAAAAACGGCCACTGCGGTCGGATCGATCACCATCACTGACCTGTCGTCAATGACATCGTTCACCATGACGTGGTCATCGAACCGCGCAAGCGTGCGCTGGCCGAGAGTCACGCGATCGAACGCCAGCAAGCCGGTGTAAGCCATGGTCTGCGAAGTAGCGATATCGAGCAGACTGCCATCCGCAGGTTCGGTGAGGAACGTCTTCGCATCCGGCGAGATCCCGATGACGCGGAAGGAACGCGAAAAATCGCCAGCGATGACGAGCTTCTCGCCGATCATCCATCGATCGAACGTCCGGCTCGCATCGGTCAGAGCGTTCGTCGCGATCGCGGTGGACGTGCCGCCGGAGATACGGCCAATGGGCGTGCGTTGAGCATAGTGCTTGGTATTCGGGAAGCGAGAGTCGAATGCGGAGACTTTCAGCTCGCCTGCTTCCTGGCCCGGCCTGCGCAGGTAGATCGTTCCCGGATCGAAATCGCCTGCTTTGTTGTCGCTGTCGGCTGGGCCAACGTGCCGGCCTCCGCGCGCTTCGATCACAGCGAGGCCGGCATCGACTTTCTGCATTGCGGTGATGGCGATGCGACCGCCGCGCGCGCCGCCGGCGCCGTTTCCGATCCACTCGTGATCGCCGCCGTTGACGCTGATGCGGGTTTTCACGCCGAGGAGAATTTGCTTCGCGTCGAGCCAGACACTCCCGCCACTGCCGGGAGCCCAGGACGGGGTGCCGGATGTAGCGTGGGCACCATCCGCGAGCAGATCGCCTGGGATCACGATGCGCGACGAGTCGTCATCGGCCCTTCCGCCACGCAGGATGATTGCGCCGCCGCCTGCACCGCCGGCGCTGCAGCAAGTCGCGGCGCCATTGCCTCCAGTGCCCATCTCGGTCGGTTCGAAAATGGAGCCGTAGGCCTTGAATGCGTATGGCACATTCCCGACCGTCCGCCCACGGGAATCGCTGTTTTGCCCATCCGAAGTGTTTTGCCACCCACCCACGTAGCCCTTCGAACTCACATCGACGCGCGAGTCGCAGTCGACGTAAGTCACGCCGCTGGTGGTGATGTCGACTTTGAACTCGCGCGTGATCGTGGTCGGCAGGGTCTCGACGCGTGCGCCGTTGAGAACGAGCAGGTTCTTCAGCATGAGCGGCACTTGCGGCGCTAGTACGGCGGCGCTGCCGTTCATGACGATGGTCTTGTTGGTGAAGTTCGCCACGTCCGCGGCGGTGATGGCTTTCGGATCGGTGAACGTGAAGTCGACGGTGACCAGATCGAGATCGATCGGCAGCTCGACGGTGTGCGCGGGCACCGTGTCTTCAACGATCGCGGTGATGGTCAGCGCTCCTGCCGGCGGCGTTTGCGGGAATGTGTACGTCGCGCCGTATTCGGTGCCGGAGATGAGCGCGCCGGTGACCGTCGGTCCACCTTCGCCGATGCGGAACGTGACCGTACGGATGTCCTGATCGACAACGTTGAGGCGCAGCTTGAGCGCGAAGTTGTTCGCGAGAGCAGGCAGCGCGGCGCGGTCGATCGGGCAGAGCCAGGTGACTTTCGGCGCTTCGGGATCGTTCACGCCTTTGTAGAGGAGGTCGTGCGTCTTCGAGCGCGTGTTGCCGTTGTAGTCCTTCGCCGTGACGATAATCGGGATCAGCGCATCTTCGGCTTTCGATCGCGTTTCGATCTCAACCGATCGAAACTTCAACGTGCCCGCCGCCGGTCCCGCGCTTTGCGAAGCAACTGCGTACGAAATGCCATCCGCGAGGAACGTCACCGTCTGCACGCCGGTCTCGCCATCGCTGACGATCGCCTCGATGATGTACTTGGCCTTGTTCAGGAAGGCGGTGTTCTCCGCGGGCGTGACGGAGATGACGTTCGGCTGCACGATGTCCGACGCGATGTCGATCGTGGCGGTGGCGGGCGCGGAAGTCAGTCCGCGGACGTCGGTCACTCTGGCGGTGACTGTGACGAGCTCCCCTGCTTTGGAATCCGTGGTGAGCACGTGATCGAACTTCGCTTCGGGCCATGTGCCGTTGGCGAGGCGCGTGAACGATTTGGTGATGTTCTTCGTTTCGATCGTGCCGTTGTTCTTCGGGATCGTGAAGGTCGTGGTGACGCTGGCGAACGAGCCTTCGTCCTGGAACGTCACGCGCGCGCTGATCGCAGTCGACGGATAGGCCGAGGTTTGTACTGGCGCGACCACGACGTTCGTCGGCGCGGCGTTCGGCTTGACCGTCCAGGTGATGGTCGACTTCGGTCCCTGATTGCCCGATGCGTCGTACGCCTGCGCGCCGACGGTGAAGGTTGCTCCGCTGGGCGGCGTTTCGGGGCCGATGACTTTCGTGTAGAACGGCGCGGCCTGCACAATGGCGAACGGTGTTTCGGTTCCATTCGCGGCAACTGTGAAGTACTCGACTTTCTTGATGTCGCCGGCGATGGAGCCGCTTGCGCTGCCGTTGCGCAGCTCGATCCGGATCTCGTACTCCGAGCCCGAGATGAGCTCCACGCCGGACGCGGGTGCGGTGAAGACGACGTGCGGCGGTACCTGATCGAATGAATAGAAGTGATAGGTCTGCTCGCCGAGGACGTTGCCCTGCGGGTCGGTGACGCCGCTGAAGACGACGCGATAGAACGACTCGGGCAGGATCGGATTCGAATCCTCCGGAGCGATCGACAGCGTCATGTTGGTCTCGGAGTCGACGAACGTACGCGCAGCGAGCACGCTCTCGATGGCCGCGCCTGCTCCGCCCGGTGCGGCGAGCTTGTAGACGTGGAACACGCCGGTTCCGGCCGTCCAGGGAGCGGGATTGATCGGTTCGTTGAATCGGAACTCGAACGTCGTGGCCGCCGGAATGGGGCTGGCCGGCAGCACTTTCTGTACGCGCGGCTCGGCGTAGTCGGACGTGGTGAACGTGAAGCCGAGTGTGGACGGGAGCCGATGTCCGGTGGTGTCGGTGACGTTGCTGCTGACGATGACGCGATAGAGCGTGTTGCTGCGCAGCGGGAATCCGGTGGGCGGCTGCGCCGGCTTCAGCGTCACGGTGAACTTGCCGTTGGCGAGCGTGCTCGAAGTGCGCGTGCAGGAGACGGCGACGCCGTCGGCATCGACGAGCTGGAAGTTGCTCGCGGTGATCGTGCCGCTGCTGAGCGGCTCGGTGAAGGTGATGGCGATGCTGGAGTCGGGCGAGACGCTCGTCGATCCGTCGGCGGGAAGGATGGTCTCGAGCTGCGGCGCGGTTGCGTCGAGCTTGACGTTCGGCGCGGTGACGACGTCGTCGCCGGCCTTGACTGATTTGGTTGTGCTGCCGCCGACGGTGGCGTCGTCCGGTCCGATGCAGAGGAGGTTGACGTTGAGCGAGCCGGTGGCCGGCGTGGGGATGCCGAGGAAGGTGTAGCGGCCGTTCGCATCCGTGCGAACCTCGGCGGTCTTGCCGGGGTAGGAGGCCACGACGCGGGTGCCGGCGGAAGGTCCGCCTGCTTCCGCCTCGACGTATCCGGTGATGCCGGCATACGTCCCGAGCGCAATCGTTGCCGTGACCGGAACGGATTGGCGCTGCAGCGTGACGGAGGCCGAGCCGGTGAACTTGTTGTCGAGCGAGGCCGCCTGCACGTAAACGCCGCCCAGACGCACGCCGTGTACTTTGGCCTGCCCCGTGGCATCGGTGTAGACGGTGAAGCTCTTTCCGCTGCCGTGAACCGTGACCTTCGCGCCGTTCGCTGGAGCGCCGCCCTGCGTGACCGTCACTCGCACTTCGCCGTAAGCGGGATAGACGTACGTGAACGGATTGGATGCGGAGCCTTTGGGGAACGTGCCGGTGAGATTGATCGACGGTTTCACGTCGCCCGGCTGCCAGACATTGATGCTGTAACCGGACTGCTCGAGCGCTCCGGCGAACGCCAGCGGGTTTCCCTGCAACTGACGTTCGTAGTCACAGTGGCGGACGTGGCCGAGATCGGTGTAGCAGCGCTGGACCGCTTCCGCGCGCACCGGCGCGGCGAGCACATTCGATTTGTTGCCGAAGTCGTCCGGCAGGTACGCGGCGAAGTGCAGCGTCTCGGTCGGCTCGAGGAGCAGCGACACGGTGCGATGCGGATCGAGAACGGTCAGCGAGCGATCTGCATGCGCGCGTCGATTGGTGAGCGTGTCTTTCGCGTCGAGCGCGAACGATCCTTCGCGTACGCCCTGGAAAAGAAAGAAGCCGGCGATGTCGGTCGAAGATTGCGTCTGGTAGTTCGACGCCGTGAGCCGCACGTGCGATCCCGGCACGGGCGCGTTGTTGTTCTCGGGATCGGTGAGCGTGCCGTCGACGGTGCCGCTGAACTCGAGCTCGAGCCGCGCCGTGCCGGCGGCATCGCGCGGAACGGAAACCGTCTCGCTCTTGCTGGTCTTGCCGAGGGCCTTCGAATACGCCGACACCGTGTAGGTGCCGACCGGAAGCTCATCGAACTGCACCGCGCCGGTGGCATCCGTGCTGCCGAAGTCGAACGCCTTCCCGCCGCCCGCGTAGACGCTCACTTCCGCGTTCTGCACTTCGGCGTACGACTGATTGGGATCGACGACCGTGACCCTGGCGGAGCCGACGCCGCCCAGACCACCGGTGACGGCGATGTAGGCCTTGGGAGTCGCTTCCTGACCTTCCTCGTCGATGCGGCCTGTCCAGTCGCCGCGCAGTTCCTGATTGCCGGAATCCCAGCCGGTCGCGCGCAGCGAACCGACGAAGACGTTGTTGATGACGAAGCGGCCGTTGATGTCCGCCGTGAGCGGACTCTGCTTGCTGCCGAAACTGCGGTTGGGGAAGTCGAGCTCGCGCAGATAGAACTTCGCCAGCGGGACCGGCGCGTTGTCGCTGTAGTCGCCGGGCGTGTTGTCCGCGACGTTGTTGGCGGGGTTGTCGTCGTCGAAGACCTTGTAATCTTTGTAGACGACCTGACCGTCGACCAGACCGCGTTTGCGCAGCACGATCGACATGTTGTCCACGACGCCGCCATTGTTGGGCGTGCGCGCACTGGAGAAGCCGATGCGATAGATGCCGCTCTGCGTGATCTGCGCGGTGACGGTGACGTTCGTGGCGCTGGGCTGGTCGATGAACTCGAATTTTCCGTCTGGCCCGGTGATGCGCGTCCCGGGATCGCTGCGGCCATTGGCAATCGTCACCGATGCGCCGGACACCGGCGTGACGCCGTCGATGGCGTAGACCGTTCCGCGCACGGTGGCCAGCGTGTTGAGCTGCAGCACGTGATCGTTGAAGTCGCCGTTGTAGGAGAGCTGTCCGCTTGCGCCGGCGTAGCCATACTGCGGATGCGCGCTGGAGGTGCTGTAGGTCGACAGCACCGGGATTTTCGTGAAGACGGCCCAGTCGGCGCTGCCGTTTTTCTCCGTCGATTGCTCGAGCGTGTGCGGTTCGGTGTGCTGCCCGCCTTCGTACCAGACCGGATAGGTGAGCTTGACGGGCGAGACGAGATCGAACTGCGATCGCACTTTGACGCGAACCGTTCCTTCGCCCGGAAGACGGAGCGTGAGCGAGGCGATGTGGCCGTTGAACTCGACGCGCGCGCTGCCGCTGGCCATCTGATCGCCGTATGGGCGCGGATCGGTGCCGTTTTCAGGGCGGAGGCCGCTCGGCACTGCCCGGATTTGCAGGGTCGTTCCGACCGGCACATCCGGCATCTCGTACACGCCGGCGCCGGTGGACTGCAGCACGTCCGGTGGGAAGCCGGGAACGATGACGCGGTAGCCCGCCACCGGATTGCCGGATGCGTTGAGCAGGCGCACGCGGACTTTGCCCTCCCCGCGATCGAAGGCATCGATGAAGAGCGCCACAAAGTTCGGCCCCGCTTCGGTGAGCGTCGGCACGACCGTGGTCTTCACGCGCTGCGTGGCCGGGTCGTAGGTCGTGATGTTCTTCCCGCTGAGAACGAGCGGGATGTTCTCGTAAATGAATTTGCCGTCTGCGTCGGCGGTAACGACGCGGTAGCCGTCGATCTTCACCAGCGCGCCCGGAACGCGTTCCTGGAGGCCGGGCTGCAGTGGGTTCTCGCGCCACACTTCACCCGTCAACGTGCCGAACTTCATGTCCGGCTGAATGAAGAAGAGGAGGTTCGCTTCCTTGACTTCATTCGCTTTGAGGTCGATATCCACCGCCACGGATTGCCGCGCCACCGTCCACTCCTCGGCGAGCACGCTGACAAAGCCGGCCGGGATCTTGTCGAACTCGAAGCGTCCGTTCGAATCGGTGAAGCCGTCAATCAGGCCGTAGCCCTGGCTGTACACACCGACGTGTACACCGGCCATCAGCGCGTTCGTGTCCGAGCGGCGCACTACGCCGTACACCTTCCCCACTCCGGGGAACGACTGGCGGAAGATGGAGAGGTTCTGCGTCACGAGCTGCCCGGGCGTGGCGATCTCATTCGCCGCGAACGTGACGTTGCCCGCCTCGTCCTTGGCGCTGAAGGTCAATGGACCGACCGGCAGATCGTCGATGCGATAGGCGCCCTGCGCGTCCGTCTTCGCAGTGCGGAACTGCGAGAACATCGTGCTGCCGACGGTCACCGTCACGTTGGGGACGACGCTGCCGTCGTTGTAGCGGACCGTACCCTCCGCCGCTCCGCGCCCCAGGTATTGCAGGTTCACGAAATGCACGGCGCCCGGCAGACGCACACTGCCCTCGACGTTGGTCGTGCCGTGAACGCTGGAGAGACCTTCCAGCCGGTACGCGCCCGTCCAGCCGAGATTGATCTCACGCCGCACGAACTCGAAGAGAAATGAACCGTTGGCCTGCGAGACGTCGTACTGCGGCAGGCCCTGCGGCTCGGGGCTCTTGTTGCTCGGCAGGTACTGGCGGATGACGACGTCGACGCCGGCGATCGGCGTGTTGTCGCCTTTGATGACTTTGCCGGACACAATGCCGGCCGGCGCGTCGTTGTCGATCTTCGGAGAAATCTTGTCGGGGAACGAAACATCCAGCGCGCTTACCGGATCGACGAGCGCTCCCACCTGAATCGTGTACGTCGCGTTCTGCGAGAGCGAATGATCGAAGGTCGTGTTGACCGTGCGGCCGTCTTCCTGCAGCGCGGCGGCGGAGATCGGGCGCGGGCCTTTGTAGATGACGCCGTCGCGGTTGAAGTCGATCTCGCCGGCGAATTTCGTTTTCAGATCGACGCCGTCCTGCGCTTTGACCGGACGATTGAAGAGCACCGAGACTTTGTGGCCGTCTTCGTCGAGGTGCAGATCCTGCCGTGATCCGGCAATGCGCAGCGGCGCAGGATCGACGGTGCTGACCGTGCCTACCGCGGCAAAACCGCCGTTCGCGAAGGTCGCATTGAGCGAAGTCGCGCCGCGCGTCAGCGTGATGGTGAGCGTCTCGTTCTGACTGCCGTTGATCTCGAAATGCGCGCGCTTCAGGCGCCCGTCTGTCGTATCCGGATAAAGGATCTCGAGTTGGAAAGGTCCGCTGCTCGCGGGCGTGACCTTCACGTGGATGTCTTCGGTCCAGCGGCCGATCAGCGCGAGCTCGCCGTTCTCGCCCGCTCCATTGAAACGGGAGATGTCGGAGTACGGGATGTCGCGCACCCAATCCGACGCCGCTTCATTCGGAAGCTCGGTGCGGCGTCCGCTGACACCTTGCAGCGAGATCGCATACGGATGCTCTCCAGTAGAACCGCCATGCGCGAGCGCGGCCACGAAGCCGTTGCGATGCGCGGTGGCGCTCGCGAACGCGTCGAAGAACGTGGTCATCGTCGCGCCATTCGCGAGACCGGTCGTTTCGAGCTCGTGAATCACCGCGGCGCCGGCGCTGCGGCCCGATTTCTCCTGACGGCGCAACTGGTCCCACTCGCGCAGCTCGTAGCCGCCGTTGCCGAGGAGATCGAGTGTGAGATGAGAGATGGAATCGCGCTTCTCGTTCGGATTCGCGTCGGTGATGAAGATGCGCTGTCCGGCGCGTGCGATGTCCACGGCGCGCTGGAAGACGTCGGTGCGGATGACGCGCGGAAACTTCGCCGTCATGGCATTGAGCGGCGCGGTGGCCAGACTGTAGCCGAGGCCGAGAAGCTGCAGATTCGCGGAGACCACGTCGGGCTCCACGTACTGCGCGTAATGCGGAAGGATCAGCGTGGCCGGTGAGAGCGGAATGCCGCTCTCGCTCACACCCATGTACAGGCTCACCGAGGCGCTCAGATTGTCCGTGCTGCTCAGCGTTCCGGCCGTGGCAAACACGCGTCCGGTCGCACCGGCGCGCAGGCGATACTCGATGAGCCGCATGTCGCCGGATGGGATCGTCATGGAGTCCGACGTCCCGCCGTTCAGACGGCAGACATTCGCACCCGGATTCACATCGCACGACTCCACGCCTGACGTGACGGTCATGGTCTGGTCCGTCGCGCTCATGTTCGTGATGAACGAATACGTCGAGTACTCGATCCCCTTGCGGACCGTGTCGGGATGCGAGAAGTTGATGTTGAAGCGCGGGTCGTGAACGACGATGGCGGCGCTGGGCGTGGCGCGCATCGGCGTATCGACCTGACCCTCCTGCCGCAACACGGCGCGAAGATCGAAATCAATCCGGTGCGTGCCCGGCTGCAAACCTTCCAGCGTCCATTCCGCCTCGCCGCGCGCCTGCGCCACGAGGAAGGTCACGCCCGTGGTCGGCTCGACGATCGGGACTCCCTGGCCGAAGGAGACCTGGGGCGTAGTCTTCACCGTGCGCAGCGCAGTCGGGATCTTGATGGTGGCCTTGATGTCTTCGAGACGCGCGGCGCTGCCTTCCGGCGCGCCGTTCGTGACCATCACAGCCACTGCGAAGAATTGATGAAGGACGGCCAGGCTGTTCGGAATCACGATCGCCGCGGGAATGCTCACGCGCGCGGCTCGCGACTTCTCGACTGGAGGCTTGCCCGGCTCCTCGGGGAGCTCGCCTTCTTCGCCGAAATCCATGGCGATGATCTGCGGCGGCGACCAGCGCGGCGGCTCGACCAGTCCCTGCGGAGGAAGCACGTACGGCGACTCCCCTTTCACCGGCTGCACCTGGTGCGTGCGCGGATCGATGATCACGGGGAACGGAATGGTCACCGTCTTGCCGTCGATGATGAAGGTGAAGGAGTACTCGTAGACGTCGTAGTTGCGCGTGTCGACAGTAATGCCGCGCTGGCGCAGCTCGTCGGCCGACAGTTGTTTCACTGTGACTTTGGTTTGCAGCAGATCGGCAACGGTGATCACCGCGGTGGCGGGACTGGCCGATTGCAGGAACTCCGTTCCCTTCATCAGGCGAACGTTCTGGAGGTAGTAGATGCCCTGTTGCGACAAGCCGGGAATCTGGAATCTGTGTCCCGGAGCGGTGGTGAGTTGAATCGGTGTCTCGATGCCTGGGCCGGTGAGATCACCGACGGCCATGACGCCTTCCAGCGCAACCGCTTGATCGTTCTCTTTTCCCGCGAACTTCGTTTGCACGGTCGTGGGAAGGTCGATGCTCGTCGTCACCGTCGTGGTGACCACTTCCAATCCCGCCCCTTGAATGCGCAGGCTCGTGCTCGTAATGTTGGCCTCGGCCGTCGCGGCGATGACGGCACAGATACCGAGGCTGATGATTGTCCGAAGCTTCATGCACGAGTCTCCGCGAATGGAAAAATCGATGGTCCGGGTTGAATGGGATCAGTCGTTGCCGTTGGAGCGAGAAGGCGGGCGATCGAGCTCTTCGAGCAATCGCTGTGCGGCGACCGCCTTCGACTCGACCAGCTTCGCTCCCGGCGGAATGCTGAGAACGTCCAGGGGAGGCAACTCGTCACCGAGACGCACGACCACATTGCGCGTCTCGACCATCTCGCCGCCTACGCCGGCGCGAACGACATGCTCGAGCGGCAGGCCATAGACATCGGCTGTGTCCGCGCCTGCCGCGTTGTTTGCAATGCGCGGCGCGCGCACACGCAACGCACTCAATACGACATCCGCGGAAGAATCCGTGCGGTGCGGATATCCAATGCCCATGACCGCTTCGACGGCGGCGCGGCTCATTGTGAGCTGCCGGTCGGAAGAGATACGGATCACACGTCGCGAACCGTCTGCATCGCTCTCTACTTCTGTCGTTTCCGCTGGGCGCGAGGCGATGACGGAGCCGCCCAACGACTGCACGCGCCATTCATTGCGCGCCGTCGAAGCAGCAGCGCGATCGACACGCGGCGCGTTCTTTTCATGGACGCGCGCGATCGACTCGAACTTCGTCACGCTGTACGTTCCCGCGGCGAAATCGATCTCGGTCAGCTCGCCTTTCGCATAATCGGCGATGGCAGTACGCATCCCACTCACCGAGACGATGCGATTGCCATGGCAATACTCATCGATGCGAGTGGTCTTCTGCGATACCGGATCGGAAAGCTCGCGCGTAATGTGCAGAGGCCTCGGAAACAACGCATCCGCCGCGCGCACAGCGGTCGCCGGTAGAAACAGAACCATGGCCCACAGCGCGAAGCCTGCAGCCATCTCCACCCACCTCGCACTCCCGGACAGGGATCGAGCGGTAGACAAAATGGACTCCTTGAATTTTTTCTCCGGCGGGAGGGGGGACCGACGTCTCTCTGGCCGCGAACGGTAGCAGGCCGATTTCCGCAAAGCAAGAAGAGACGCGTTTCCGTCGTGCGCGACTGGAACGCGATGATTATTGCCACCGATTATGGTGGGTCGTCGCCGTGTCCCTCACGCCGCCATAGAATGCGCGGCACCATGGCAAGTTCGCAGCGAAGCAAGAAGCATCTGGTGTGGATCGATTGCGAGATGACGGGGCTCGACCCGGCCAGGAATGTCTTGCTCGAGATTGCCACGATCATCACCGATTACGATCTCGAGATCGTCGCGCGCGGACCGGTACTGGCGATCCGCCAGAGCGAAGCGAAGCTGAAGCTGATGGATGCGTGGAACCGGCGCACGCATCGCGAGAGCGGTCTGCTCGACCGCGTGCGGAACGAAGGCGTCAGCGTGGCCGAGGCGGAACGGGAAACGCTGAAATTCGTGAAACGCCACTGCTACGCCCGAACAGCGCCGTTGTGCGGGAACTCCATCGGCCAGGACAAACGCTTCCTGGCCAAATACATGCCGGCGCTGCACGACTTCCTGCACTACAAAGTCGTCGATGTGAGCTCGATCAAGGTGCTGGTCAGCGAGTGGTACGCCGGCCGCTTCGAATCGCCCAAAAAGCAGGAGCTGCACCGCGCGCTGGCGGACATCGAGGAATCGATCGAGGAGTTGAAGTACTACCGCAAGAACGTATTCGTCCGGCCGCGGGCGTAACGTCAGGCGCCCGCGAAACCGATGCGGAGCTGGTCCGCGATTGCGGCGAGGCGCTTGTCTCTGGTCCAAAGCTGCACCCCATCCGTCAGGAACACGGAGGCGAGGAGATGTACGTCGGTGTAACCGATTCCTTTGCCCATCAGGCGGTGACGTTCGATGAAGAAGAGCGCTTCGTCATCGGTGGCGACGACGTTGCTCGGAAGATCGGAAAGGAGACCGAGAATCGCGCGGCGCATCTTGATCTCGCCACAGGCCAGTTCTCCGATGACGAACGGGTGGGACAGAACTTCCTGGCTCTCCAGCGCTTCCACGAGCCGGGGAATGGCCTTGTGCAGATGATCGATCCAGACTGAGGTATCGACGAGAATCAAGAAGCACGCCGTCTTGCGGGAGCCTTGGCGTGCGGATCGCTGCCGCCGAGGCGTGCCAAGCGTCTCGCGCTTTCCCGTGCAATCAAAGCCCGAAGACCCTCATGGATCAGCGCGGTGCGCTCCTGCATCCCGGTCACGAGTTGTGCCTGTTCGATCAGTTGTTCATCGAGGTTGACGGTGGTTCTCATGATGCATGAAATATACATCACATGATGCATATTCCATCCACTCGCGCGATTACTGTACGGCGATGCGCGCATGGCGCAGCATTTCGCGCAGTTGGGCGACGCGGCGGCGGGCCAGTGTTTCGGCGTTGCGATCCGTGCCGGTGAACGAATAGCCAGCAGGAAGCTCGTCGGGAAGTTGGACGTAGTACTTCTCGACGCGTCCGCCGGGCAGGTCGATCTCCCAACCGGAGCCGCCGAGGCGATCGCCGGAGAAGAACGCGCGGGCGTTGGCGGGTCGGGGGCCGAATGCTTTTCCGGCGGATGCGAGCTGCACCTGCGTGTAATCGCGACGCGTCTTCGGCTCGGCCATCATGATCCGGCCCAGCTCTTCAATCCCATCGACCGGCTTCTGCACGTCGAGCCACGATGCAAACAGCCGGTCCTTCGACGCGATCGCCTTCATGGCCGTCGCGAAAGCGTTGCCGAACAACAGCACGTTGCGCACGCCCGGAACGCGCCGTTCGTCCGGACCTTCGGTTACCTGCTTCAAACCGGCCTCCACCAGTTCCAGGAGAGCCTCCGCCTCCCGAAGCCGCGTCGCACTGATCGTCATGGACGCATCATCGTGTGGAAAGGCGGAATCGCGCAACGGGTACGATGACAGAATGACTTTGCGCATTCCGCGCGCCCTTTTTCGCAACGCCATGGAGGGTCCGATGCATTGCCGCACTCTTCGCGCCGTCATCCTCGCCATCGTCGTATCGATCCTGTGCCCTTCATGGACGTCCGCGCACCCCGGATCTGCGATCGCAGTGAGTCCGGACGGACGCGTCTTTTTCATCGACACTGGCAGCGGATTGTTCTCCATCGAGCGGAACGGCAAGGCTCTCCGTCACGAAGGGCCGGCCTTTCATTGGTTCGCGCTCGATGCCGCGGGACGCTTCCGCCGGACGCCGTGGCCTTCCATTCCGGGCGGCGAGATACGCGCGGTAGGAAATGTGCCGGCCATCGTTCTCTCGAGCGACGTTCCGGTGGTCATCGATGACGATGCGCTCTACTTCCCGGAGCGCATTGGCGACGACCGGATCCGGATCGTCCGCGTTTCGCCGGACGGAACACGCTCCGCTCGCGCGGTGCTACCGATAGTTCGACGCGGCGGCAGTGTGATCACGTGGCTGAACGATCTGGCGGCCGGGCCGGAGGACTCGATTTACTACACCGAAGACACCGCCGTCCGAAAGGCCGACGCTCAAGGCCGAGTGACGACGGTTGCGAATGTCACGAGCGTTTCGAATTGCGTCGCGATTCCGGGCGGAGAACCGGGCGTTGGACTGTACCTGCGCGGTCTCGCCGTGGCCGATGACGGCACCGTCTACGTGGCGGCGTCCGGATGCGGTGCCCTTCTCCGAATCAGTGCGCGCGGCGAAGTCTCGACCATCCTCAGAACCGCGGCGCCGTGGTCGCCAACCGCGGTCGCCCTCTTCAACGGCGAGATCTACGTGCTCGAGTACCTGCACACCGCGTCCGACAATCGGCGTGAGTGGCTGCCACGCATTCGGAAAATCCAGCGGGATGGAAACGTCGTCATGCTGGCGAATACGGCTCCGCGATAGGTCTTGGGTGTTAGGTGTTAGGTCTTAGGATGACGGGGCCATATGTAGCCCTAAGACCTAAGACCTAACACCTTCATCCCGCGGGCTACAGCGCCGCTTGCGGCGCTCGCGAGAACGTAATCAGGATCGAGATCACGACGGGCAGCGTCAGAGCCAGGATCGCCCAGGGCAGCAGGAACATGAGTCCGAACGCGGGCGACGTGATGGCGACGAGAGCCCACACCAGAAGGAAGTGTCCGCGCCAGTTGTTCTTGCGCTCCGGCAGCTTCCAGGCGGCGACCAGCAGTAATAACGCGCCGATGAAAACACCCGACGTGATGATCGGGAGAAACATCGAGCCGACCAGCCACCCGAACTGTTCCTTCGCGCCGATCACGAGCGCCACCATGATCATCGCCAACACAACGAGCGCGACGCCGATACTGGCCAACATCAACCAACGACGCCGCGGCCACACCGCTCCTGATGAATATTCCATTGCCGACATGGACACAGTCTAATCGAACAGAGGCCGGGGTAATCTGCGTGTCGTAAATCGAGCCCGCGCGGGCGAGAGTTCTGCCGCCCGCTACACGGGCTGGAGCCGGGACGCTGCGAACCCCGGCTGAAGCCGGGGTCTACTTTCTTTCAGCATGCTAACGCACGCGCGTGATCTGGCCCCACCAGAAACGTGCCTCAGCGGGACCGCACGTGCCCAAGGCTAGGCCAACCCACGCGGCCGGCCGTGCCGGCTAACTTTCTCTGAAACTTTTCGTACTTGATGGCGTAATTCGCTTCGTCAAGAGAGGTCTACCATGTCCAGACTCGGAAAAATCCTCGTTCTCCTCATCATCCTCGCCGTCGCGAGCGTCGGCGTGTATGCCGTGGCGCGCAACGGCAAGAAAAAAGAAGGCGGGCTGAAAGAGGTCGAGGTCATCCAGGGAACGATCGTCGAGAAGGCGGTGGCCGTCGGGCAGATTCAGCCGCGGCAGAAGTTCCAGGTGAAATCAAAGATCTCCGGCATCGTCCGCCGGGCGCTCGTGCAGGTCGGCGACACGGTGAAAGCCGGCGATCCGCTGTTCGAGATCGCGCCCGACCCGACGCCGCTCGAAGTCTCGGAAGTCGATCGCCGCGTCGAGTCCGCGACGGCATCGTTCAAGCGCGCCGAGAGCGACTTCCAGCGCTCGACCGAACTGGCCGCCAGCGGCGTCCTGCCGCGCTCCGACGTCGATCAGAAGAAAGAATCCTACGAGCTCGCGCGCGTCGCGCTCTTCAAAGCGCAGCAGGATCGCGAGCTCACACGCAGGGGCCGTCTCGGCGTGGGCGGACAGGAATCGATCATCCGCGCGCCCGCCGCCGGCACGGTCCTCACCCGCGCCGTCAACGAAGGCGACCCCATCGTCCCATTGACTTCGTATCAGCCCGGCACCGAGATGGCCACTATCGCAGACATGTCGGATTTGATTTTCAAAGGCACGGTCGATGAGATCGACGTCGGCAAGCTCTCCGTGGGTATGCAGGCCCGGATCAAAGTCGGCGCGTTGCCGACCGACATCGTCACGGGCAAGGTGCAGCGCATCGCACCGCAAGCGCAGCAGAAAGAAGGAGCGACGCTCTTCGACGTCGAGATCGAGCTCGAGCCCGGCCAGAAGATCACCCTCCGCGCCGGCTACTCCGCCAACGCCGACGTGATCATCCGCGAGAAGAAAGACGTCCTGGTCCTCCCCGAGCGCCTGGTCACGTTCGAAGACGGCGGCAAGAAAACCTTCGTCGAAATCCCCGGCGCCGATCCGAAAGCCGAGCCGAAGAAAGTGGACGTGAAGACCGGCGTCTCCGACGGCCTCAATGTCGAGATCGTGTCCGGCCTGAAGAAGGGCGAGAAGGTCGTGGAGCGCCCGCCGAAGGAGATCTCGTAATCAAGAGTGAAGTGTGAAGAGTGAAGGGTGAAACCCGGAGCTCTTCATTTCACTCTTCACTCTTCACACTTCACTCTTCGATCATGCTCACGCTACGAGACGTCTTCCGCCAGCTCATCCGCGACGTGCGCACCGAGAAGTTGCGCACGTTCCTCACGGTCTTCGGGATCGTGTGGGGAACGGTCGCGATCAGTTTGATGCTCGCGTTCGGGACGGGGCTGCACAAGAACCTGATCAAGCAGACGGCCGGTCTCGGCGATCGCATCGTCATCGCCTGGCCGGGACTCACGTCGATCCCGTTCGAGGGATTGGGCAAGGGGCGGCGCCTGCGCGTGACGGAAGAAGACATCGCCGCGGTGCGGAGCGAGGTCCCCGGTCTCAAGGCCATCTCCGGCGAGTACATGACGTCGATGCGGCTCGATTACGGAACGAAGACGATGTCGATCGACGTCTCCGGCGTGGAGACGGCGTTCGGCGCCATGCGCAATCTCATCCCTTCCTCGGGTGGACGTTTCATCAATCCGATCGATGACCGCGAGCAGCGCCGCGTCATCTTCATCGGCGACAAGCTGGCCGAGAACATCTTTGGTGCCGGAACCGACGCCATCGGCAAGATCGTGCTCGTCAATCAGTCGCCTTTCCTCGTCGTCGGCGTGCTGGTGAAGAAGGCGCAGGACTCGAGCTACAGCGGCCGCGACAACGAGAAGTCGTTCATCCCTTCCTCCACGTTCCGCGCGCTCAGCGGCGACAAGTACGTCGACAACATGGTCTTCCAGGCCGAGAGCTCGTCCGAGACCAAGAGCGTCATCGAGCGTGTCAGCGCGGCATTCGGCAACCGTCTCCGCTTCGACGCCAAAGACAAAGAAGCGATGTCGATGTGGGACACCACCGAGCAGTTCCAGTTCTTCGACATCTTCATGCTGTCGTTCAACGCGTTCCTCGGCATCATCGGCGTGTTGACGCTGATCGTCGGCGGCATCGGCGTCTCCAACATCATGAATGTCGTCATCGAGGAGCGCACTCGCGAGATCGGCATCAAGATGGCCCTCGGCGCGAAGTCGCGCTCGATCCTGATGCAATTCCTCCTGGAAACGCTGATGGTCACCTTCTTCGGCGGCCTGATCGGATTCATCCTCTCGCTCGCCATCTGCGCGGTCTTCCCGGAGTCGCTGTATGAATACGTCGGCAAACCCGAGGTCTCGCCGGTGGTGGCCCTGTTCACCGCGGTGGCGCTGGGGATCGTCGGACTGCTCGCGGGCTACTTCCCGGCGCGTGATGCGTCGCGGCTCGATCCTGTGGTGGCGATGAAACTATGAGCGACCTGCACATCATCAAGACTCTCTTCACGAGCTCCACGCAGCTCCAGAAGAAGCGCGCCTTCCTCACCATCGCCGCAATCGCGTGGGGCACTGTGGCGATTCTCCTGCTGCTGGCCTTCGGCGAAGGCCTCAAGCGGCAGATGGACAAGAACCGCCGCTCCACCGGTGAGAATCTGGCCGTGCTGTGGCCGGGCGAGACGACGAAGGCGTGGCAGGGCATGCCGCCGGGACGACCCATCCGCCCGCGCATCGACGACGTGGACATGCTCCGCGCGCAGATGCCGGAGCTCCAGAGCGTTCACGGCGAGATCGTGTCGTGGCGCACGGCGATGCAGTGGGAGCGCAAGACCGTCAATGGCCGCGTTCTCGGCGCGCAGCGTTCCTACGGCGATAGCCGCGTGCATTACCCGATGGCCGGCGGACGCTGGATCAACGCCGCCGACGAGGAACAGCGCCGCCGCGTGATCTTTCTCGGCGACGAACTGGCCACCGACATCTTCGGCAAAGTGGATCCCGTCGGAAAAACAGTCCTGATCAACAGCTCGCCTTACACCGTCATCGGCGTGATGCAGAAGAAAACGCAGATGGGCGTGTACGGCGGTCCGGACAAAGACCACGCCGTCATTCCCTATACGACCTTCCGCGCGCAATTCGGACGCGATCGCCTGAACGTGCTCGTCATCCAGACACACGAGCCAGAGCAGATGGCCGGCGCGCTGAAACGCGTCAACGAGATCCTCGGCAAGAAGTACGGCTACGACCCCACCGACGACCGCGCTTTCGGTACGTGGGACATGGTCAAGACCTCGAAACAGATGCGGATGATGATCGCCGGCATCCAGATGTTTCTCGGCATCGTCGGCGCACTGACGCTCGTCATCGGCGGCGTCGGCGTGGCCAACATCATGTACGCCGTGGTGAAGGAACGCACCCGCGAGATCGGAGTGAAGATGGCCCTCGGCGCCAAGGCGCGCTGGATCATCTGGCCGTTCGTGCTCGAAGGCCTGGTCTACACCTTCATCGGCGGCGCAGTGGGGATCATGATCGCCACACTGCTCGTCGCGGCAGCCACGTTCCTGCCGGTGGAGAGCAACGAAGTGATGTCGTTCCTCGGCCGCCCCACTCTCTCGCCGCAGATCGGCATGGCCACTTCAGCAATCCTCGGCATGATCGGCCTCCTGGCCGGCTACTTCCCCGCCCGCCGCGCAGCACGAGTCGATCCGGCGGCCACGCTACGTTATGAATGAATCGGTAGGCAGTAGGCAGTAGGCAGTAGGCAGGAGAAGAGGCAGGCAGAACGCAACGGCGCAGTGGTTTCGTGCTTCTACTCCTGCCTACTGCCTGCTGCCTACTGCCATCTGCCTACTGATACGGAGAACAACATGAACGCAAACGGCACCATCATCCGCATGGACAACATCCGCAAGGTGTACGACACCGGCAAGGTCAAGGTCGAGGCGCTGAAAGGCATCGACCTGGACGTCTTTCCGGGTGAGTTCGTGGCCATCGTCGGTCCGTCCGGATCGGGGAAATCGACGCTGATGAACCTTGTCGGATGCCTCGACACACCAACCGAGGGCGTTTACGAGATCGGCGGCGACAACGTGGCCGGCGTGACGCGCGACCAGCTCGCCGAGATCCGCAACCGCCGCGTCGGATTCGTCTTCCAGAACTTCAACCTCCTGCCGCACATCTCCGCGCAGGAAAACGTCGAGCTGCCGATGCTGTTCGGAGGCGTCTCGCCGAAGGAGCGCCGCGAGCGCGCCGCAGAAATGCTCACCCGCGTCGGCCTCGGCGATCGCCTCGATCACAAACCGACCGAGCTCTCCGGCGGCCAGATGCAGCGCGTCGCCATCGCCCGCGCCCTGGCCATGAACCCCGACATCCTCCTCGCCGACGAGCCCACCGGAAACCTCGACACATCGTCCGGCACCGACATCATGTCCATCTTCAACGAGCTCTGGAAAACGGGCCGCACGCTCATCATCATTACGCACGATCCGGCACTCGCAAAAAGAGCCAGCCGCATCGTCGAAATCCGCGACGGCCGCATCACCAGCGATCACAAAAACGAAGCCGCAGCGTAGCGTCTGGAGTGCGGTGGCCGCAGCCGCCGCTTTTGTATGTCGAAGGCAGCGTGTGAACATACAAAAGC
>JALYJW010000020.1 GCA_030775085.1 Acidobacteriota bacterium
GGTGTACATCGAACGCGAGATACTGAATCGCCTGATTCTTCATGGCAGCCGTCCCTTCCTTTCGTTTCGGTTTCGTCGACTCCAAACTTACAGGAAGGGGCGCGCTTTCAACATGCGTTAGCGGTACTGAGAGGGTAGCCGTGGGTTGCGCGCGCAGACGCGCTACCCACGGACAAGAACGTATTTTGAAGTCGCACCGCGTAGCCGGTGCGGGGAACCGAACGATCAAAGCAGGAGCGCTCGTCGAAATCGATCGCATGGGCGCGAAGAAGACGCCTTGTAGATAGCTCTCCGCACCACTGACGTGGTGCGACAGAGGATGCGCTTTTTTCCGGGGGTAGCGCGTCTGCGCGCGCGACCCCCGGCTACCGTCTTCGTACCGCTACGCGGTACTGACACTCTCCCGCCGTTGCGGGGAGAGGGGACTGGAGCAGAGACTAGAATCCACCGAATGTCCGACATCGACTACGCCTCGCGTCTGGCCGCGGAGAGCCGCAAGTGGGGCGATCATCTGCGCGTCGAGGCTTCCGGCGAGTGGCATGCGTGGCTCGACCATCCCATCGTGGCGTCGCACTATCGCTCCCGCGCGCTCATCGACGGACTGCTGTGGGAAACGTGGGCGGGCCGCCATCTCGGTGCCCCTGCGCGCCGCAGTCTCGACCTCGGGTGCGGTGCAGGCAACAAGAGCCTGTCCGTGTTCAACGCCGGCAGCACGGCTGAAACGCATGGCATCGACATCAGCGAAGAGCGCATCGCCGAAGCGGAGCGCATGCGGATCGCAAACGGGATCCCGGGCCAGTTTCGCGTTGCCGACGTCAACACCACCTCGCTGCCGCCCGACACGTACGACCTCATCTTCTCCAGCCACAGCCTCCATCACTTCCTCGCCCTCGAGCACGTGATGGCGCAGGTGCATGACGCGCTGACGCCGGACGGCCTGTTCATTCTCGAGGAGTTCGTTGGCCCGACGCAGTTCCAGTGGACCGATCGCCAGATCGCCATCGTTCGCGCGCTCATGGAGCTCATTCCGGAGAGTCTGCGCATGCTTCGCTGGGGCGCGGTGAAGCCGTATGAAGGACGTCCTGAAGTGAAGGATGTCGTGGCCGCGTCGCCGTTCGAATCGATTCGCTCGGCGGAAATCGTTCCCTTGTTCCAACGCTTCTTCCGCGTCCTCGATCTCCGCCGCCTCGGCGGCACGATCCAGCATCTTCTCTACAACGGCATCGTCCACAACTTCACGCTGGACCGCCGCGATGCCGTCGATCAGGTGCAGGCCATCATAGCTATCGAAGACGCCCTCATCGACGCGGAGATGCTGCCCAGCGATTTCATGCTGCTCGTCGGGATGCGCCGCGATTCACGCTGAATGCGATCCACGGAGGATCGCCGCGATCCGCACCGACGCCGTGCCGTCTCCGAACGCATTGCTGGGGCGGCTCATGGTCTGGTGATGAGTGGCGTCGCGCAGCAGCAGGCGCGCTTCCGAGACGATGGGATCGCGTTTCGTGCCGATGATGCGCATGTTGCCGCCGCGCACGCTTTCCGGGCGCTCCGTGGTGTCGCGCAGCAACAGCACCGGCTTGCCGAGGGTGGCTGCTTCTTCCTGCACGCCCCCGGAATCGGTGAGGATGAAATCGCTGCGCGTCATCAGATTCACGAATGACGGATAGTCGACCGGCTCCATGAGATGAATGCGCGCGCTCTTGCCGAGAATGCGCTGCACCGGCCGGCGGACGTTCGGGTTGAGGTGGACCGGATAGACGATCTCGACGTCCTCATGCTCGCCGGCGATCTCCGCCAGTGCGTCGCAGATCGACTCGAAGCCGGCGCCGAAATTTTCGCGGCGATGGCCGGTCACGAGAATGAGGCGTCGCTCGCGATCGAGAAACGAAAGCTCGGAATCGAGCCGCGTGCGCAAGGCCTGGTCATCAGCGATGCGCGAAACGGTCTGGTACAGCGCGTCGATGACGGTATTGCCGGTCACGTGAATGCGCGCCGGATCCGTTCCCTCGCGCAGCAAATTCGCGCGCGCGTCCTCGGTCGGCGCGAAGTGAAAGCGCGCCACGACGCTCAGCAGCCTGCGATTCACTTCCTCCGGCCACGGTGCCAGCGAATCGCCGCTGCGCAGACCAGCCTCCACGTGCGCGACGTCGATCCCGGCATAGAACGCCGCCAGACCGGCCGCGAACGCGCTCGTCGTATCGCCCTGCACGACGACGACGTCTGGGCGCATGACGCGTAACACCTCGCGCATGCTCTCCAAAATCGCAGCCGCCACCGAAGTCAGATCCTGATCGGGCTTCATCAGATCGAGATCGGCATCCGGCACGATGTCGAAGTGCTCGAGGACCTGCGCCAGCATCTCGCGATGCTGCCCGGTCACGCACACACGAACGGTGAACGCAGAATTGCGCCGAAGCTCCGCAATCAAAGGAGCGAGCTTGATGGCTTCCGGCCGGGTTCCAAAGACGAAGAGGACTGCGGACATACGATCGGGCACGGTAGCACGCACGCTAACTCGCCGCACTCACATCCACCGCGTCCTGCGTCACTCGCCGCAACACCTCGAACCGTTTCTCCCACGTGTGCTCCCGCGCGAACGCACGCCGCTCCTCGATTCCCTCATCCGGATTCGCGAGCACGGCCTCGATCTCCCGTTCGAATTCGTCCGCGTTCGAGGCCAGACGCACCAGCGGCGCAAGCGCTGCGACTTCGGGGATCGGGACGGAGACGATCGGTTTTCCTGAAGCGAGGATTTCGTACACCTTCACCGGATTCGTGGCCTCGGTCAGTTTGGTGCGTTTGAACGGGATGATGTTCACGTCGAAGCGACTCAGCCAATCCGGAAGCGATTCGTATGGTTCTTCGCCCGGCAGCAACACGTTGGGCAGACGTGCCAGGCGCGCGATGGCCGCGCCGTAGGTCGAGCCGACGAGGATGAAGTCCCAGTCCGGTCTTCGCTCCGCCAGATCGGCGACCAGCGTGGAATCGAACCAGTCCGCGATCGCTCCGTAATATCCGATCACCGGCCGCGCATTCTTCGCTCGCTGCGTGTTCGCGAAGTGCTCGAAGTCGCATCCGTTGCGCAGCAGGACTACCGCATTGCGCTTGCGGAGTGCGTGTTCTTCGAGGCTCGCGGAGCTGGCCACGACCGCATCCGCCTCGGCCAGCATTTCCTCTTCCTGCGCCACCATCGCTTTTCGTACTGTCGCGAACCCGGCATGGAAGTCGATGCAGTCGTAGATCACCGGCCAGGTGAATCGCACGCGTGCCTGTCGTGCCAGTGGCCACCAGAACGGCAGATACACGATCATCGCCGTCGGGCCGAGCGATGCCTCGAGCCGCAGCGCATCGAGGCCTTGCATCAACAGGTCGCGCGCATCATTGCCGAGGCCTTGCGCGTAGACGTTCAATTCCTCGCCGCGCAGCGTGACTTCGTAGACGTTGGGCCGCTTTCGAATGACCACGCAGCTCGGACCATCGGCGCGAAACTGCTGGCTGACGTAGAACAGGCGATGGCCGGCCGCCGCAAAAAGCGACATCAATTGCTGTGGACGCTGGAAGCGCGAGTCCCATTCGCAAGTCGAAAAACAGACCACGTCGTACGCGGCGGTGCGCGGGTCGATGGTCGCGGACGGCTCGGTCGAAGCCGTGGCGCGTCGATGGGGCCAGGCAATGCCGATCGCGCCGAGGAGCGGATCGAGCATGCGCAGCTTGAGAGAGCGAAGCGCCGTGACGAGCGACCATGCGCGCGAGCGATGGATGTCGATGATCTCGCGCTCTTTGGTCGCCAGGCGCTGCTGCATGCGCTGCAGAAGCGCTCGCTCCTGCGCGAGCTGTGCTTCCAGCTCGTCGATTCTCTGTTGCGCGGCGAGTTGGTCCGCCGGCTGGTTCGGGTTCGTCACAACGAAGCCCGCAGTCTACGAGATTCACTCCGCGCCGTCGTCCAGCGATTCGGGCCGCATCGGCCAGCGAAAGTGCAGCAGCGTGTGTGTTCCTTCCTTCTCCTCGATCTCCACCGCCATCACCGCGCCATCATCCGACTCAACGATGCGCAGATCGCTCGGATGTTGGACCATGCGCTCGAGATGGAGTCCGGACGGTTTGGCGAGCCGGATCGTCATGCCGCTCCGATCCGAGCTGATGGGTGTGCATGGCGAAACCGGCATGGCTCGTCTCTTGCGGACGACCCCGCCATGAACTGGATCGTCTGGCTCTCACTCGCGGTCGTCGTCACCGCAATCGCCGCGGTCACCGGCATCAAGCCGCGCGGATCGCGTCCCGTCGCCCACAGCAGACTGATGGGCGCAGGACGCGTGGTCCTCATCGTCATGATCGTGATCTTCGCGGTGTTGGCGTTCCGCGCACGATCCGGCTGACGCTGCTCTACTTCTTCTTGATCTTTTTCACCGCCTTCTGCAGCGGCGACTTCGACTTGGCCCGCAGGGCGACGATGGCGGTGACGACGGTCGTCACAGTGGCGATGGCAATGCCGACCGCATGCTCCTTCTCAGCCGTCTCCATCTCGTTCCAGTACTTCAGCAGCCGGGTGACCTTCGTCTCGGCGACCTTCTCCACATCCGTCAGTTTTTTGGAAACGCTGTCGATGGCCTTGATCGTTGCGTCTCGCAGCAGGGGCTCCAGCATGAGTGCGTTCATGCGACGCTCTTGTGCAAGAGGCAATCCCGCGCCGCGATTTCGTCGATTGACGAGCGACTTCCGTGACATTCATAGTGTTCCTTCATGCGATCGCTCGTCCCCTTTCGCCCTCGCGTTCCGGAATCCGAATGGATCGGCGGCCGGTACACGTTCCCGGCCAAAGTTCGCGAGGGTGACGCCGTCATTCAGCCCGAGGTCATCTTGTGGCTCGAGTTACCGTCCGGACTCATCGTCGGCTCGAGCATCATCGACCCGGGCAAGCCGGTCTCGCTCGGGGAGTCTCTTGAAGAAACCATGCGGCAACCCGCCGAGGGACCGCCGAGGAAACCGACGCGCATCCGCGTGGCGGACGCGCGACTGGCTGAGGAACTGCACAAAGCGGCCGGGAGCATCCCCGTCGTCGTTGCACCCGTGCCGGAGCTCGATGACGTGTATGCCGATTTCCGCGAAGCGATGCCCGAGGAGGAGCCCAGTTACCTCGCGGACGGGGAGATCGCGCCGGCCATCGTCGCAGAGCTCTTCTCCGCGGCAAGGCTTCTCTATCGCGCCGCGCCGTGGCAGCACATGCACGACCAGCAGGTCCTTCGCGTCGACATCCCCGCGTTCGACATAGGCGGCGCATGCCTCTCGGTCATCGGCGCTGCCGGCGAGAGCTTTGGTCTGCTCCTGTTCCGGTCCATCGACGATTTTCACTCTTTCGTCGAAGCGGCCGAGCGCCTCGAACGGGCGGAACCACCTGCGCCTGACAAGAACCCCGCCCCGGCGCTTCTCTCCCTCTCGTTCAATCACAGGAAGGATCTCCCTCCGTCGATGCAGAACGAGATCGAGCTTCATCGATGGCCGGTGGCGGGAGCGAAAGCCTACCCGGCCGTGCTGGCGGCCGGCGGCAACATGACTGCGCTCCCGGTCACGGAGCGCCATTTCCGGATACTGACCGCTTGCACGCGGGCATTTCTAACGTTTTTCGAGCACAGCCGAAGTTTCTTCCAGGAAGAGTACGCGCAACCGGTGGCGGAGAGAATCACAGGCAGCGACGGAGTCACGGTTTCTCTCACTGCTCCGTATCTGGAAGTCACGGCGTTCGATCCGGAGTCCGCTGCATCGCCCGTCATCGCCTCGGCCGCGCCAGCTCTCGGCCGAAACAGTCCTTGCCACTGTGGGAGCGGCAGGAAGTACAAGAACTGCCACTACGCCTCCGATCGCGCCCGAACAGGACTACCGGCAACGAAGACGGTTCATGACATGGATTCCCGCCTGGTGCAAACCATCTCGCGGTTCGCCTCCAGCCGCTACGGTCCCGGGTGGCTCGGGCGGATCAGCGATCGCGAGGACTATCTCCAGCTCTTCATCCCGTGGGTCGCCTGGACTGCGATCGTCGAGGAAAAGAGAATCGCGGATTCGTACCTCGAGCAACACGAAGGCGATTTGTCGGCCGACGAGCGCGAGTGGTTCGGCGCGCAGAAACGCGCATGGCTGAGTATCTGGGAAGTCACAAGCGTTCAGCCCGGCGTTGTCGACGTTCGCGATCTGCTGACCGGGCAATCGCGATCGGTTCGGGAGGAAATGGGCTCACGCGTCGTCGTCGCGCGCGACACGTTGCTCGCGCGCATGATCGACTTCCGCGGCCTCTCTCTTTTCGGGGGGATGTTCGGGCGCCCGCTGCCACCTTCGGAAGCGTTCGAAGTCGTCGACGCCGTCCGTTCCAAACTGCGTGTACGCAAAGGCGACATCGGCATCGAGCGTCTGCAGGACCCGGCCATTGGCCGATTCGTCATGGATCGATGGAGCGATGCGGTCGACGCTTTCGGCAAGCGCCGATCGATTCCGCCGAAACTGCAGAACACGGACGGAGATCCTCTGCTGCTCGTCACGGAGTCCTTCCGGTTTGAAGCAGCAGCACGCTCTGAGATCGAGAAACGCCTTGCCGCGATGGACGAGATCGACAACGCTCAAATCGATCCGAAAGAGAGCGAGTTCGTCTTCGCACGCGGGGGCAACAAGATGCACAAATCGTGGGAGAACACGATTGTCGGCCGCGTGATGGTCACGGACGAAACGCTGAGCATCGAAACGAACTCCGAAAACCGCGCCGCTGCGCTCGGCCGCCGCGTACGCGATGCCTGTGCCGGCCTGCTGCGCGACCCGAAGCGCGAAGTGAAGAGTCCGTCCTCGATGGCCAAAGCGGCCCAATCCGTCGCAAAGAAGAGTGAAGGGATGACTCCGGAAGAGGAAGCCATGCTGCGCGAGGTTAAGGAAGGACACTACCGCGACTGGGCCGACACCCCGCTCCCCATCCTCGGCGGAAAGACACCACGTGCCGCTGCGCGCACGGCAAAGTCCCGGCAACAACTCGATCTCCTGCTCCGGGACATGGAAAACAGCGAGAGCCGCGCTCCGGAGCGAGCCCGATTCGACGTCCGAATACTTCGACGGGAACTGGGGCTCGATGAGGGAACGTGAAACGCAGGTAGCGCGAATTCAAGTCCCCTCTCCCTGAGGGTTCTCCTGTCGAATTTGCGATGCGAGGGCGGTGCCGGTCGTGGCGACGCTGGACCCAGGACGTTTGTATCAACGAGAACGGTCGCGGTCGTAAAGCTCGTCTCGCGTCCAACCACGGTCAGGTGATTTCGTCAGGCGCGTCTTGCGTTGCCGTCTCGCCTGTCGCGCAGTGGCGGCGTCGAAGAGCTCGATCCGCGCTTCAGTGGACAATTTTCGCGGACATGCGCCGAAACGACTCAGACGAAGCCCGTCCTTAGCAACCGACCATTCGATGTCATCACCTGGCGCGATTCCGCATCGCTCCGCCAGCGACTTCGGAATCGTCACCTGCAACTTGCTCGTCACTTTCGCCACGTCGCTACTTTAGCAATGACGCTTGGTCGTGAGCTTGTTCACGTTTGAATTGGGAATTGAGAACTGGGGACGGGCCGATCTCTTCGGCTTTCGTCTGCCCAAAGGTAGGATGATCGTTTCGATGGCATCGAGCGTCAACATCTACTGCGACGAGAGCTGTCACCTCGAGCGCGATACGGCATCCGTGATGGTCCTCGGCGCGCTCGCCTGTCCGACGGCGAAGGCGCGCGAGATTGCCGATCGGCTTCGCGATTTTCGGGAGCGGCACGATCTTCCGCGCTGGTTCGAGATCAAGTGGACCAAGGTGTCGCCCGCGAAAGAAGCCTTCTATCTCGATGTGTTGGACTACTTCTTCGATGACGACGATCTGCGCTTTCGCGCATTGGTTGTTCCCGACAAGAGCCAGCTCCGCCACGTCGACTTCGCACAGGATCACGACACGTTCTACTACAAGATGTACTACACGCTCCTGAAAGCGATGCTCTCACCGGAGGAGCGGTACAGCATCTTTCTCGACATCAAAGACACGCGCAGCCACGCGAAGGAACAGACGCTGCGCGAGGTGCTGTGCAGCAGCCTTCATGATCGCGATCAGAAGGTCATCGAGCGCCTTCAGAGTGTCCGATCGGTCGAGGTGCAGCAGATTCAGCTCGCGGATCTGTTGATTGGGATCGTGTCCTACGCCAATCGCGGCCTTCAAAGCAGTTCGGCGAAAACCGCACTCGTCGAGCGGATGCGGAAACGGTCCGGCTATAGGCTTACCTTCTCGACGCTGCTCCGCGCGGAGAAAGTGAATCTCTTCCGTTGGGATCCGCGGTGACGGATGAGTGCTCACCCGGAGTGGTTGCCCCCGCTGATGCCGCTCACCCAGAGCGACGGTGACTGGCTACGATACGTCGACGCAATCTACGCTGCGTTCCGTGCGGACTTCGTTACCGATCACCTGCAGTTCGAGGGGCGTCGCTGTGCGTGCAAGCGACACCCGATGATCGACGGTAAAGAAGCCACGTTCTGGCATCTCATCAGCGAGGGAAAGGAGGAGGCCGATCGGTTGCCCGACCTGCGCCGCTGCGAGCGCATCCGTTGGCCGCGATCGATGATCGAGCGTTCGCCGGCCAACGTTCGCGTGTGGAGATCAGAACGGCCTGGGGATCAGCGGATCGTGGTGGCTCTGGACGACTTCTCGTACGTGGTGGTCCTGGCCGACCGTGGCGGGTATGTCATCCTCTGGACCGCGTACTGCGTCGAGCAGGAGCACCGGCGCGCTAAGCTGCGGAAGGAATGCGAGCGCGCAAAAACAAGCTGGGGCCGCCCGTGAGGACGACCCCGTTACTCCTTCCACACCGTGGTGGATGAGCTGTCGCGTAATCTAACGCCGAGTGCTCGATTCGGCAAGAGGCAGTCATGGAACGCGAGAGGCGCCTTCAATAGTCCGGATCTGACCGCGACAACGCGCGTCATCTCTTCACGATCGCTCCTTCCTTCATCACGAACGACACCCTTTCCGTCGCGGTCATGTCGGTCAGCGGGTTGCCGGGAACCGCGATGATGTCGGCGAGTTTGCCGGCTGCAATGGTGCCGAGGCGGTCGTCGAGGCCTAAGAGGGCGGCGCTGTTGGCGGTGGTGCGTAGTGCGGCGGCGGGGGGCATGCCCAGTGCTGTCATGAGGGAAAACTCTTGAGCATTGGCACCGTGGCGGGAGACGGCGGAGTCGGTGCCGAAGGCGATTTTGACGCCGGCTTTGAGGGCGTTGCGGAAGAGGGTGTCGCGGGAGGCGATGGCGGCTCTTGCTTTGGTGGCGATGGAGAGCGGGAAGGTGTCGAGGCGGGGTTTGATGCTTTCGGCGGCCAGGAGCGTGGGGACGAGGTAGATGCCTTTGTCGCGCATGAGGGCGAGGGTGTCGGGCTGGAGGAAGGTGCCGTGCTCGATGGAGTCGACGCCGGCAGCGATGGCGATTTTCGCGGCGACGTCGCCGTGGCAGTGGGCCGCCACTTTGCGGCCCCAGAGATGCGCTTCTTCGACGATGGCGTTCATTTCGTCTTGCGTGAGTTGCGGGGTGTCGACTGGATCGGAGAGGGAGAGTACTCCGCCGGAGGGCATGGATTTGATGACGTCGGCGCCGAACTTGATCTGGTAGCGCACGGCGGCGCGGCATTCGTCAGCGCCGTTGCAGATGCCGTCGATCGGGCCGAGTTGCGCCATGCCGCGAGCAGGCGGAATTGCGTCGGCGTCGCCGTGTCCGCCGGTAGCGCTGACCGCATTCACGGCCACGAGCATGCGCGGGCCGGCAATGTAGCCGGCGGCGATGGCGTTGCGCAGGCTGATGTCGATGTAGTCGCTCGATCCGAGGTCGCGCACGGTGGTCACGCCGGCGTCGATGGTCTTGCGCGCGTAGGTCGTGGCGAGCAATGCCTGCTCGGCGGGGTGGCGCATGAAGCCTTCGAAGTGCTCGCGGTAGTAGTTCTCGCCTGATTCGAAGGAGACGTGCGTGTGCGCGTCGATGAAGCCCGGCAGCAAAGTGACATCCCCGAGGTCGATCACCTCGGCGCCTGCGGGGATCGCGCCGCCGATCGCTTTGATGCGCGTTCCTTCGACGATGACGACGGCGTTTTTCACGACGTCGTTCGAAGCACCGTCGAAGAGCCGCGCTGCTTTGAGCGCGATGACGCGCGGCGGCGCCGGCTGCTGCGCGAGCATCGGGAGCACGAGACAGAGCGAGAGCGCGAGGCGTGCGAATTTCATGAGAGGGAAGTTAGCACGGGGAGGGCGCGCGATTTCGCTCGGCAGGTGTTGTGGTCCACCCCCATCGCGAGAGCCGCCCCTCACCCTACCCTCTCCCCGCGCCCGGGGAGAGGGGACTGAAGGCTCGGCGGTCCGATTTTCCTAGACTCGCGCGGTCCAAACCTGTAAATAGTTATCTCCCTTTTCCAAAAGGTCGCCCGACATGTCTGCCTTCCTTGCTGCTGCGCTGTCGCTTCCGACGGTTGTGTTCACCGCGCTGCTCGGGTTTTTCCTGCTGTATGCGCTGCTCACGATCGTCGGGGCGCTGGATATCGAGTGGCTGGATGGCGTGCTCGACATCGATGACACGGGCTGGGATGTGGGGGTTCCGCTGGCGGTGGTGGTGGGGGTGTCGTCGGTCTTCGCGTGGCTGACCAGTTTCGCGGCGATGAAGTTTCTGCCGGAGACGGTGCTCGTGAAGATTCTCGTGGGTCTGGGCGCGACGGCAATTGGTGCGATCGTGGGCCGGAGCGTGTGCCGCCCGTTCCGGCAGTTCTTCCAAACGACGGAAGGGCCGCATCGCGCGGCGATCGTGGGGAAGATCTGCACGATCCGTTCGCTGCAGGTCAGCGATGGCGCGGGCACCGCCGAGATCGGCGATTTCATTGCCGAGGTGCGTTGCTTCCGCGCCAACGAGCTCACCATCGGCAGCAAAGCGATCGTCTACGACTACGACTCACAACAAGGTACCTACCACGTGGGGCCGATTGACGCTTCATTGAGCTCTTAGGGGTTAGGTGTTAGGTCTTGGGGAGATCGAAGCACGTCGTTCGCCGGTCTCCTAAGACCTAATAGCTAACACCTGACACCAGACCCGAAACCAACCAGGAGAACCATCCATGGACCTCATCATCGCCGTCATCCTCGGCACAGGAATCCTCGTCGTCGCGCTCTTCGTGATCGCGGTGATGATCGCGAAGTTCTACCGCAAGGTGGAGCAGGGCAAGGCGCTCATCGTCAACAAGATGAAGGCCGAGCCGGAAGTGACGTTCACCGGCGCCACGGTCCTGCCGATCATTCACAAGGCGGAGGTGATGGACATCTCCGTGAAGACGATCGAGATCGACCGCCGCGCCAAGGACGGCCTGATCTGCCGCGACAACATCCGCGCGGACATCAAGGTCACGTTCTTCGTGCGTGTGAACAAGACGGTCGAGGATGTGATCAAGGTCGCGCAGTCGATCGGCTGTGCGCGCGCGTCGGACCGCGAAACGCTGGAGGCGTTGTTCAGCGCGAAGTTCTCGGAAGGGCTGAAGACGGTCGGCAAGCAGCTCGATTTCGTCGATCTCTACACGAAGCGTCACGAGTTCCGCGACGCCATCATCACGCTCATCGGCCGCGACCTGAACGGTTACGTCCTCGAGGATGCCGCCATCGATTACCTCGAGCAGACGCCGATCATCAATCTCGATCCGATGAACATCCTCGACGCGCAGGGCATCCGCAAGATCACGGAGCTCACGTCGACCGAACACGTGCGGACGAATGAGTTCCAGAACAACGAGCGGAAGCTGACCAAGAAGCAGGACGTCGAGGCCGCGGAAGCGATCCTCGAGCTGGACCGGCAGCAGGCCGACGCGACTGCGAAGCAGCAGCGCGAGATCGAGTCGGTGCGTGCGCGCGAGGCGGCGGAGCTGCTGAAGATCCAGGCCGAGGAGCGGTGGCGCTCGGAGCAGGCGCGCATTGCGACGGACGAGCAAGTCGCGGTCGGGGAACAGAACAAGAACCGCCAGATCGAAGTGGCGGTGAAGAATCGCGAGCGCGTGATCGGCATCGAGACGGAGCGCGTCGAGAAGGACCGCGCGCTCGAGCAGGTCGGGCGCGAGCGCGCCGTCGAGCTGTCGCGCATCGAGAAAGAGAAGGCTCTCGAAGTCGAGCGCAAGAACATCCAGGAAGTGATCCGCGAGCGCGTGGCCGTCGAGCACAGCGTCGTGGAGCAGGAAGAGCGGATCAAGACGCTGAAGGTCGTCGAGGACGCGAATCGCAGCCGGCAGGCAGTGATCATCGCCGCCGAGGCCGAGGCGCAGGAGCGGTTGGTCAAGGACATCAAGGCCGCCGAAGCCGCGGAGCAGGCGTCCGTGCATTCAGCGAAGGAGCGCGTCACGCTGGCCGACGCGGAGTTGGAAGCCGCGGACCGCGAGGCGCGCGCGAAGATCCGTCGTGCCGAGGGAACGCAGGCCGAGGATGCGGCCAGCGGATTGGCGAATGCGAAGGTGAAGGAAGCCGACGCCGTGGCCAGCGAGAAATACGGCCTGGCGCAGGCGCGCGTGAAGGAGGCGGATGCGGCCGCGCTGACGAAGCTCGGAACCGCCGAGGCTTCGGTGATGCGCGAGAAAGCACTCGCGGAAGCGCAGGGGATTCAGGAAAAAGCGCACGCGATGGCGCAGCTCGACGACGCCACGCGCGGCCATGAAGAGTTCCGTCTGCGCATCGACAACGAGCGTCTCCTCGGCATCGAGTCGATCAAGGCGCGTCTCGAGGTGGAACAAGCCAAGGCGCAGATCCTCGGCGACGCGCTACGCAGTGCGAAGATCGACATCGTCGGCGGCGACGGCCAGTTCCTCGACCGCATCGTCAATTCCATCGGCCTCGGCAAGTCGATCGATTCGCTGGTGGCGCAGAGCGAGACCGCGCGCGCCGTACTCGACAAGTTCGGCGTGAAGATGCCGGAGTCGACGGTCGTGCCGGCCAGTCCGAAGGTTCCGGTGGTGAGGGCGGATTGATTGTGAACTTTGTCGCGAGAGCCGCCCCTCACCCTAGCCCTCTCCCCACCGCGATGAAGCTGCGGCGGGGAGAGGGGACTGAGAAGCGCGAGAGGTTTGAGTCCCCTCTCCCCAGCGCAGACTCACCGCGATGGGGAGAGGGTTAGGGTGAGGGGCGACTCTCGCTAAGAATCCCATGATCGAACAGGGCACGTACGAAATCCTCCGCGACCGTCTTCTCGCGTCGGGGAAGGCGCTGGCCGCGAAAGCGGCTTCGCTGAACAAGCGACGCATCGAGGTGTTCGGCGGGTTCGAGATGGCGTTGCTGGGCAGCGATCGGATCCGTACGGAGAATAACTGCGTTCCGCGCGACATCGTCGAAGCGGGCGGGCTGCTGGTGTTCGGGTACAACGTCTTCATCGGACTGAAGACCGAGACGCTGGTGTCCGATGTCTTCTCCGTGCATCAGATCGAGGACTTCGCTTCGGTGCCTGCGCCGTTTCTGCAGGACGAGCGATTCGTCCGCGATTTTCGGGAGCTGTATCAGTTCTATCGCAACTCGCGCCTCATGCAGTTGCGGCGCGTCGACTCGAAGTTGCTGGCGGTGTTCCAGACCGGCGAGCAACTGACCGACATCCGCGTCTTTCGCTGGAACGTCAACGTCGACGACACGATCGTCTACATCGACAACCGCGGCGAGCGCGATCACGTCTTTCCGCCGCGTCACGATTTCGAATGGACGGCCACGACGCGCGAAAACTATGTGGCCGGCAAGTTTCCGCACGTTTCGATTCATAACGAGGTGTTCGTCGAGACGCTGCACGGCGACGTCACGATCAAGATCGAGGACAACACTGCCACCGGCCGCGGCATCTTCAGCGAGCCGGTCGACGATCCCGATCAATCGCTCGACGATGCGCAGATTCACTACGCGATCATCGGCAGTCTGATCCTGCTGAAGATCCTGCCGTATCGCGAGAAGAGCTGGCGCCACTACGTCTTCAACCGCCGCACGAAATCCGTCAAGCGTATCGACGCCATCGGCCACGCCTGCATCCAGTTACCCGAAGATCACGGGATCATTTTTCCGGGCGGCTACTACCTGCGCACCGGCGAAGCCAAGCTGTTCGATCACGACCCCGTCGACATGGAGCTGCTGCGCGCGGTGCGATCGCCGAATGGTGAGGACGTGTTGTACGCGTTCCATCGCCGTGACACGGGGCGCACGCTGCTGTTCCCGTACAACCTCATTCGCAAAGAGGTCGTGAACCCGCTGACCGTAAACGGCTGGTCGCTGTTCGATGACGGGAAGATGGTCGTTTTCCAGTCGACGTCGAACGAGCCGACGCGCGTACACCCGATGCAGATCTGGCAGACGCCGTTCGTCAGCGACGATCATCTGGCGAAGAAGGAGAAGTCGGGCTCCTATCTCGAGAAGATCGGCAATCGCGACCTCGTGCGCGGGCTCTCCTCGGCGTTGTCGCTGTGCCGTCTCATCGACGAGCAGACGCCGTCGCGCGAGACGTACGAAGACCTGGTGGCCGCGGCCGGCCGCGCCGTCGATTCGTACTACTGGCTCGGGCATGTCGAGGCGGAAGACCTGCTGACGTCGGTGAAAGAGATCCGCGCCAACGCGGAGCTGATCATTGACGAATTCGAGAAGGTCGAGGCGCTGAAGGCGCAGGCCGCGAAAGCGGTCGAGGAAGTGGCGCAGACGCTGGCAAAACCGCAGGAGCTCACGGCGAAATCGATCGACGAATACGTCGCGCAACTGGCCGCGCTGCGCTCGAGGCAGGGTCACGTCATCTCGCTGCATGAATTGCGCTACGTCGACCGCCCGCAGCTCGACGCGCTGGAAGCGGAGATCGTGAAGCGCTTCGGTGACACCTCCGCGGCCACGGTGCAGTTCCTCGCTGCCGAACAGGCGCTGACGCCGTTCGCGGAAAAGATCGCCAACATCGAATCGCGCATCGCCGGCGTGACCAAGACACCCGAGGCAGTGGCGCTCGTCGCCGAGCTCGAAACGGTCGTCGCGTCGCTGAACCTCCTGACGGAGATCCTCGGCACACTGCAGATCGAAGACCCCACCGTTCGCATCAGCATCCTCGATCGGATCTCCACGCTTATGAGCGGCGCGAATCGCGTGCGTGCGCTCGTCGCACAGCGCCGCAAGGAGCTGCTCGGCAAGGAGCGCATCGCCGAATTCGCCGTGCAGTTCCAGCTCTTCGCACAGACGGTCACGAACGCCATCGCCGTCGCGGACACGCCGGAGCGTTGCGACGCGGAGCTGGCCAAGCTGATGCTGCAGCTCGAAGAGCTGGAGTCGCGTTTCTCCGAGTTCGAGGACTTCGTCGCGCAACTGGCTACGAAGCGCGAGGAAGTCTACGAAGCGCTGACGGCGCGCAAGCAATCGCTCATCGATCAGCGCCAGCGCCGCGCGGAACAGCTCAACGCCGCGGCCACGCGCATCCTGCAGGGCATCGGCCGGCGCGCGCAGACGATGCACGACACGGACGCGCTGAATGCGTTCTTCGCCGGCGATGCAATGGTGGCCAAGCTGCGCGAAACGTCGGCGAAGCTGCGCGAGCTCGGCGACATCGTTCGTGCCGACGAGATCGACGGCCGCCTCAAGACCGCACGCGACGAAGCAGCGCGCAGCATGCGTGATCGCGGTGAGCTGTTCGAGGACGAGGGCAACATCGTCCGCTTCGGCGAGTACCGCTTCTCCGTCAACACGCAGGCCACGGAGCTGACGATCGTGCCGCGCGAAGGCGTGCCGCACCTGCACATCACCGGCACCGGATTCTTCGAGCCATTGCCGGAGATGGAGCTGTGGGATCAGGAGCTCGTCTCCGAAACGAGCGAGGTCTATCGCGGCGAATATCTGGCGTTCACTGCGCTCGATGAAGACATCCGCGCCGTGGCCGCGTCGCGTTACGACGAAGGTTACGAGCGCGGTGTACACGACCACGACGCGATGCTCATCGCCGAAAAAGTGCGCGCGATGCTGGCCACCGCGGACCTGCTGCGCTACACGCCCACCGCACGCGCCGCGGCGGCGTTGTTCTGGGCCTATTTCGACGATGAGAAGTTGAAGGAGCAGTGGGTGACGCAGGCGCGCGCGCTTGCGCACCTCGCCGATCATCCGCTCCGCGTGGAGCTGCAGTCGGCGATCGACGCGTGGCTGCCGATGGATGTCGGTAGTACGCACGGGGCGGGCGCGTATCTCTTCGCCGAGATCGCGCAGGAGCCAATCCGCTTCGTGCAGAGCACGACCGCGACGTGCGATGTTGACGTGCGCGGTCTCGACCTCGCGCGCAAGTGGGCGGTCGTCCATGCGCACGTTCCGAACGTCGAAGCGGCGGCGGGGATCGTGACGAACGGCATCCTGTCCCGCGAGCGGTCGTCCGCGATCACGAAGGCCGAGGTCACAGGGCTCCTCGGGCAGCACGCACGCATCGTCAACGGCACGCTGACGATCGAGCTCGATGAATTTCTGGCACGCCTGGGCTGCTTCACGACCGAGCGCGTGCCAGCGTTCCGCGCGTATCAGCAGAAACGCAGCGCGACGCTCGACAGCGAGCGCAAGCGGCTTCGCCTGCACGAACTGCAGCCGAAAGTCATGTCGGCGTTCGTCCGCAACAAACTCATCTCCGAGGTGTATCTGCCGCTCATCGGCGCCAACCTCGCCAAGCAGATGGGCGTGTCCGGTGAGAAGAAGCGCACCGACCTCATGGGCCTGCTGCTGCTCGTCTCACCGCCGGGCTACGGCAAGACCACGCTCCTCGAATACGTCGCTAATCGCCTCGGACTGGTATTCGTGAAGATCAACGGCCCCGCGCTCGGCCACTCCGTCCGCTCGCTCGATCCGAACGAAGCGCCGAACGCCACCGCGCGGCAGGAGATTCACAAGCTCAATCTCGCGCTGGAGATGGGCAATAACGTGTTGCTGATGATTGATGACATCCAGCACACGCACGCCGAGCTGCTGCAGAAGTTCATCTCGCTCTGCGACGCGCAGCGCCGGATCGAAGGCGTCTGGCGCGGCGAGACGAAGACCTACGACCTGCGCGGCAAGCGCTTCGTGGTCTGCATGGCGGGCAACCCGTACACCGAGTCGGGCGAGAAGTTCGAGATTCCGGACATGCTGGCCAATCGCGCCGACGTCTACAACCTCGGCGAGGTGTTGCAGGGCCGCGATGAGTTGTTCGAGCTGAGCTACATCGAAAACGCGCTGACGTCGAACACCGTCACCGCTCCGCTCCTCATGCGTGACCCCGAGGACGTACACAAGCTCGTGCGCATCGCACGCGGAGAAGCGATCCAGAGCGATCAGCTTTCGCACGACTACTCCTCGGTCGAGCTCAACGAGATCCTCGCGGTCATGAAGAAGCTCGTGCGCGTGCAGCAATTGCTGGCGAACGTGAACCGCCAATACGTGCAGTCCGCCGCGCAACAGCACGCCTACCGCACCGAGCCGCCGTTCAAGCTCCAGGGCTCGTACCGCAACATGAACAAGCTGGCCGAGAAAGTGATCCCGGCCATGAACGACGCCGAGCTCACGCGGCTCATCGACGATCACTACCTCAGCGAAGCGCAGACGCTCACCACCGGCGCGGAAGAGAACCTGCTCAAGCTGGCTGAGATGCGCGGACGCATGTCCGACGCGCAACGCGCGCGCTGGGAAGAGATCCGCCGCGGCTTCACCCGCGTGCAACGCCTCGGCGGCAGCGACGCCGATCCCGCCGCGCGCGTGATGGCCGAGCTGAGCGTCGTCTCCGACCGCATCGGCGACGTGGCCAAGGCCATCGCAGGAGCGATCGCCTCACAGCCCGCCGACATCGTCGAGCCCGCGCCCGTCGATTCGTCCATGAGCGCGCCGCTCGACATCACACCCTACCTCGCCAAACTCGACGAAACGCTGCTCGCCCTGCGCGAGCTCCACGCCGCACGCCTCCCGATCGCCGCCACGCCGGCGCCCGCGGCTCCCGACCCGAGCCTCATCTCGCGCGAGTCCTACCTCATCAACGGCACACTCATCCCACTGCTCCGCTTCATGGCCCACCGCTTCAAAAGCTACCGCTCCATCAGCGACCCGCGCATCAAACAAGCCATCGCCAACCTCGAACGCGTCGAAGACCTCGGCACCCTCGTGACCACGCTCGAAAGCATCAGCGTGTCAGCATTGGCGACCCTGACGGAAGAGAAACCGCGCTGAGGTCTACATCGCTGCGATGTGTGTCGCGGTACGGCGCACGACGCGTTTTGGTCGTTTGCAAGTGAAAGGCGCGTGATCAAGCACGAGAGCTTCACCACAGACACAGAGGGCACGGAGGGGACACAGAGGAAGGCAAGGGATTTGATTTTGATGACTTCTGCCTTCCTCCGTCCTCCTCCGTGCCCTCTGTGTCTCTGTGGTGAAATCCCTCGCGCGACTACGAGGCGTAGGAGGTTGGCGATCTACTTCTGCCTTCTCCGTCCTCCTCCGTGCCCTCTGTGTCTCTGTGGTGAGATCCCTCGCGCGACTACGGGGCGTAGAAGTTGGCGATCTCTACGAAAGACCGAGGGATCCTCGGTGAATGAACGAGTGCTCAGACGACGGAATCACAGGCAGTGTTATCGGAGCGGCGGTAGATGTGCATCGCGTGCTGGGGCCGGGCTTGTTGGAATCGGCATATGCGGAGTGCCTGGCTCGAGAGCTGGGGTTGCGCGACATACCATTTCGGCGAGAGGTGTCGTTGCCGGTTGACTACAAAGGAATCCGGATCGACTGTTGCTATCGCCTCGACCTCCTCGTTGCTGAATCGGTTGTAGTCGAAGTCAAGGCTGTTCCAACGATCGAATCCATTTACCTCGCGCAACTGTTGACCTACATGAAACTGGGAGGTTGGCCTCTCGGCCTCCTCATCAACTTCAATGTTCCCTCATTGAGGAACGGCATTCGACGACGCATCCTTTGAATCGCGCAAGTTGGTCGTTCGTGTGGACCACTGAGACACAGAGGGCACGGAGGGGTGAAACCTCGTGACACCGGCTCCCGGTTTCCTCCGCCCTACGACAGCAGCAGATCCAGATCCTCCGGGGTGAGCTGGCGCAGGATGCTGTTTTCGGCGCCGATGATCGCGTCGGCGAGGTCGCGTTTGGTCTGCTGGAGTTGGAGGATCTTTTCCTCGATCGTGTCGCGGGCCACGAGGCGGTAGGCGAAGACGTTGCGGGATTGGCCGATGCGGTGGGCGCGGTCGATGGCCTGCGCCTCGACGGCGGGGTTCCACCAGGGGTCGAGGAGGAAGACGTACTCGGCGGCGGTGAGGTTGAGACCGAGACCGCCGGCCTTGAGGCTGATCAGGAAAAGCGGCACGCTCGGATCTTCCTGGAAGCGCTTCACCTGCGCTTCGCGGTCGCGGCTGGCGCCGTCGATGTAGGCGTGGGTGAGGCCGCGCTGCCTGGCCTCGCTCCTGACGATGGCAAGGAGCGAGGTGAACTGCGAGAACACGAGGACTTTGTGGCCTCCTTCGATCAGGGCCGGGAGCTCCTCGAAGAGCGCATCGAGCTTCGCCGAGGTCTCACCGATCCGTTTCTTGTCGACGAGACCGGGATGACAGGCGGCCTGGCGCATGCGCAGCAGCGCTTCGAGAATGTGGATCTTGGAGCGGTTCATCCCCTTCGTCGCCACGCGGCCGAGAAGGGAAGCGCGGTAGTACTCGCGCAGCTCGTCGTAAAGCTTGCGCTGCTTTGGCTCGAGCTCGCACCAGATGGTCTGCTCGACGCGGTCGGGAAGCTCGGGCGCGACCTGTGCCTTGGTGCGGCGGAGGATGAACGGGCGCACCGCGCGGGCGAGCATCGTGCGGGCGTTCGCGGCCTCGGGCGCTTTGCTGCCGGCGTGGCGGAGCAGGGCCACGACGCGGCTCGATTTCGCGCGGAGCATGCCGGGATTGAGAAACTCGAAGAGGCTGGCCAGCTCGCCGAGGTGATTCTCGACAGGCGTGCCGCTGAGCGCGAGACGGTGCCGCGCGCGAAGAAGGCTGGCCGCCTTTGCGGCCTGGCTCGACGCATTCTTGATCGCCTGCGCCTCGTCGAGAATGACGTAGTCGAATTCGACGTCGGCGAAGAGCTCCGCTTCCCGGCGCAGGAGCGCATAGGTGGTGAGTACGATGTCGTACTGCGCGAAGTGATCGGCGGCGCGAACCCGGTCGGGCGTGGAATGGTCGAGCACGCGCAGTTTGGGAGTGAAGCGCGCCGCCTCGGTCTTCCAATTGAATACGACCGAGCGCGGGACGACGACGAGCGATGGCCGGTGTTCATCGTTTCCTGCGCGGCGCTGATCGAGGAGTGCCAGCACCTGGATGGTCTTGCCGAGCCCCATGTCGTCCGCGAGACAGCCGCCGAAGCCGAGGTCGCGCAGGAACGAGAACCAGCCCAGACCTTCCGATTGATACGGACGGAGCGTCCCGCTGAAGGAGTCCTGCGGTTGCTCCGGCTCGATCTTCACGTCGAGGATCCTGCGGCGCGCCTGCTCGAAGACTTCGTCGAAGGAGACTTTCGGCCGCGTGGCCAGCAGGGCGTCGAGCAACAGCACCTGATTCCGGCGAAAACGAAGGCCTCCCTCGTTCTCATCCATGGCGGCGGCGAGGAACGGCTCCAGCTGTTCGCGCCATTCGGGACGCACCATGCCCAGACGTCCATCGGCGAGACGCACGACCGTCTCTCCCTTGCGCAACGCCGCCAGAAGCCGGGGGAGGCGCACGCTTTCCTTTCCGAAGCTGACCGAGCCGCCGACATCGAACCAGTCGATTCCGCTGCTGATGGCCAGCTCCAGCTCGCCCGACCCGGCGTACACACCGCCGTCATTGCGAACCTCCCATCCGGCGTCCATCAGTTTCGCGATCACCTCGTGCAGGCGCGGTCCCGAGATGACGACGGAGTTGCCCTGGCGATGAAAGCCTTGTCCCCCAAGCGCGCCGAGCATGCGCGACTCCTCGGCGGTGTCGCGGACGAAGATGGTTCTGGTTTTCTCGTCGAACAGTGTCCGGCTCTGCGCGAATGCATTTTCCGCCTGGCCGTCGTACTCGAATGTCGGGACTCCTTCGAGATATCCGTATCCGCGATCCCGTAGCTCGATCGCCGGGCGCGGCGACACGCGCCGTTCCTTCCACCCGAGAGTGGATGGAAAGTCGATTCGGAGCGGCGCCTGCGACGACGCCACCGCCTTGACGAAATCATCAATCTCCGCCGCAGGGATCTCGACCTTCTCCTGCCGGAGCAGCGACGTCCAGGCCTGCGATCCGTCGTCGGCGAAGCGTGCGATCGAATTGCGGAAGACGACGAGCCCGCCGCGCGTGATGGCCAACGCATCGGCAACCGGACGGCTGACCTCTCCGCGCTGCAACGATGAGACGAGCACGTACTTGCCTTCCTGCTCCTCGGCGCGGACGGCGAGGTGCCACGGATCGCCCCCATCGAATGTAACGGAGGTTTCGTACTCGCCCTTGCCGACGCGTATCCAGAGCCGTCCGGTCTCGGCGATCTTCGGCACCACGTATTCGGCGAGAGGCCAGCCAATGGCCAGCCTCGCGTCGACCGATCCATACGTGTAGTAGGTGTAGTGCGCGGAGGCGAGGATAGAAATGATCTCGCGGTCGATCGGTGACTCGATCCGCGAAACGGCGGAATGGTCGATCCGCAGCACTTGAGGTTTCCCGAGCTCACCGTTCTTTTTCCTCGAGCGCGTGGTGACCTCCAGATACAAGTTCGCGCCGCTGGTGGCGGGATCGATGACCCAGGTGATCTCGGGCGGTGGAGGAGTTACGCTGACTGGTTGAGCGCCGGCTGTGGCGGAGCCGACCTGCGTGCGCCATCGGCTGGGCGGCACCCACTCGCGCCGCATGGGTTGCGGCGACCGGCGAAGCGGCACGACGTTCCGATGCTCGATCAGATCGTCGTCATCGTCATAGTCATCGTTGTCGTCATCGTCATCGTCGTCACCGAAGCCGGCTTCTTCATCCGCAAGGACATCCTCGACCCTTCCCGGAAATTCGATCTTCTTCGTCTCGCACTCGATGAGCGTTGCCCATATGTGCTTGCACAGCTCGAGGTTTTCGATGAAGTACGGACAGGTGCAGGCGCCCAGAAGAACATTGTCCTCGTAGCGAAGCGTGACCTGGTAGAGGCCGGAGCCATGCACCAGCGCGTCCACGAGCTTGGCCGGCGAGGGACACTTCTGCAGCGTCACGAAGCCGGAGCGCGCGTACTCCTGGCCACGTTTCCGAACGTTGAAGGAGAAGCAGCCCTCGAGTGGGGAGAGGACGATGGGAGGCACGAGTTGAGGAGAGATTGTAACGCGCTGACGCAAGGGTTTCGCGAGAGCCGCCAGCTCTTACCGCCCCGTCGCTCCTGCGGTTTCTTTTCCGCCGCTCATCCCTATGCCACGGAGCGAGGCCGCCGCCCTCCCAAAGCGGTGGCTGCGGCCACCGCACTCCAAAACGCGCTGCGCGGAGGGACTTGCGCCCGACCGTGAATCCGGCAAGACTCTGTCGATGGCAAGGTCGCAGCAAACCGTGCTCAAAGCGGCGGGATGGCGCGTTGGCGATGCGAAGGACTTCCTGAAGCTCACGCCAACTGAAGCGGAGTTTGTCGAAGTCAAGCTAACCCGGCGCCTCCGAGAGCTTCGCGAGGAACACAACAGAACGAAGTAGGCGTCTGTCTCTCCGCGCGGCGCGCTTTGGAGTGCGGCAGCTTGCTGCCGCTTTTGTAACGTGCAACGGAGCGGAGATCTTGCGCCGCGGCCACGAATCCGGCAAGACTCTCCCCATGGCGAAGTCGCAGCAGACCGTGCTCGAAGCCGCGGGTCGTGAGGTGGTGATCACCAATCCGGAGAAGGTGTACTTTCCGCGCGCGGGGTACACGAAGCTGGATCTGGCGAAGTATTACGCAGCCGTCGCGGATGGCGCGTTGCGCGGGATCGCCGATCGTCCCATCGTGCTGAAGCGTTATGTGAACGGCGCGGAGAAGGAGCCTTTTTTTCAGAAGCGCGCGCCGGATACGCATCCCGATTGGATCGAGACGGTGGAGTTGCGGTTTCCGTCGGGACGCACGGCGCGAGAGGTCGTGGTGCGCAATGCGGCGCAGCTTCTGTGGATCGTGAACCTCGGCTGTATCGATCTGAATCCGCATCCGGTGCGGGCGTTCGATCTCGATCATCCGGATGAGCTGCGCGTCGATCTCGATCCCGGTCCGGGCGTGACTTTCGAAGACGTCCGGCGCGTGGCGCTGGTCGTGCGCGAGGTGTTGGACGATCACGATCTGCGCGGCTGGCCGAAGACGTCGGGGTCGCGCGGCATTCACGTCAACATCCGCATCGAGCGTCGCTGGACGTTCGATCAGGTTCGCCGTGCCGCGCTGGCCATCGCGCGCGAGGTGGAGCGTCGTGCGCCGGCGATCGCGACGAGCAAGTGGTGGAAGGAGGAGCGTCACGGCGTGTTCCTCGATTACAACCAGAACGCGAAGGACCGCACGGTGGCCTCGGCGTGGTCGGTGCGGCCGTTGCCGGATGCGCGCGTGTCGATGCCGCTGGAATGGGAGGAAGTGGCCGATTGCGATCCAGCCGCGTTCACGCTCGTGACAGCGCCAGCGCGCTTTGCGGAGCGCGGCGATGCGTCGGCGGGGATCGATGACGCCGCGGGATCGCTCGAGAAGTTGCTGGAGCTGTCGGCCGGGCAGGAAGCGGCGGGACTCGGCGATGCGCCGTGGCCGCCGAATTACAGGAAGCAGGAAGGTGAACCGCCGCGCGTGGCGCCGTCGCGGAAGAAGGGCAGCGGCACCGGCCGGCGGCAGTCGACGCAACCGCTGATCACGGTGGCGAAGGCGGAGCACAAAGAGGAAGCGCTGGCGGGACTCGATCGCTGGAAGGCGCGGCATCCCGAGGCGGCGGCGTTGCTGGAAGTGGACGACATCCTCGTCGATGCGATGCGCGGACGCTCGACGACGTGGACGCGCATTCGCGTGAATCTGCGTCACGTGCCGGAAGAGCAGCGGCCCGCCGAGGAAACTCCCGATCCGGACTACGACCCGTGGGGTGGCTGGAAGCCGCCGTCGCGCGCGCCGAAGACGCGCTCCAGCTCGTAGGCGGGCGTGACTTCCAACTGATCGTAGCGGCAATCCTGCGGCTGCTTGTCGGGACGCCAGCGCAGAAACCTGGCGCCGTGGCGGAAGCGAGTGCCTTGCATGTGATCGAACGCCACTTCGCACACGAGCTCCGGCCGCAGCGGCTCCCAGCTCATGTCCTTGCCGCGATTCCAGCGACTGGCTCCGCCGGGTACGCGCTGTCCTTTCGCGCTCGCTTCGTCCATCGCTTCTGCCCAGTGCTGCCACGGATGTCCTTCGAGCGCGTTCTTGCGCAGCGGCGCGAGCTCTTCGACGAGTTGCTTACGCATCACGTTCGTGAAGGCCGCGGTGACACCGACGTGGTGCAGCGTGCCTTCATTGTCATAAAGCCCGAGCAGCAGCGAGCCGACCATCGTGCCTTGCCCATTCTTGTGCCAGCGGAAGCCGGCCACGACGCAGTCGGCCGTGCGTGAATGCTTGACCTTGATCATGGTGCGCTCGCCGGCGCGGTACAAGGAGTCGAGGCGCTTGGCCATCACGCCGTCGAGTCCCGCGCCTTCGAAGCGATTGAACCAATCCTCGGCGAGCGCGCGATCGCGTGTGGCGGGCGAGAGATGCACGCGGTCGGCTTTTTTCGCGAGCACCTTCTCGAGCCGTTCTCTTCGTTTCTCCAGCGGCACGTCGCGCAGATCTTCGTCGCCAATCGCGAGCAGATCCCAGGCAACGTATGACGCGGGCGCGTGCGCGGCCAGGAGTTTTACGCGCGATGCCGCAGGATGAATGCGCAGCAGCAGCGCTTCGAAATCGAGCCCGTTCTCGCCGGCGATGACGATCTCGCCGTCGAGGACGCAACGCTCGGGGAGCGCGGCGATCAGCGGGATGAGCTCCGGGAAGTAGCGGTTCATGGGCTTCTCGTCGCGGCTTTGCAGCAGGATCTCATCGCCGTCGCGAAACACGAGCGTCCGGAAACCGTCCCACTTCGGCTCGAAGAGCCACCCATCGCCGACAGGAAGAGCATCGGCAGCACTGGACAACATTGGCGCAAGCGGAGGATTGAATGGCAATCGCACAACGCAATCGTATCGCCCTCGCGCGGCGTGCTTTGAAGTGCGGCCGGCTTGCCGCCGCTTTGGGTGGCGTCGCAGGATCGGCTCCGTTGCACGTTACTGAAAGCGGCAGCAGAGCCGCCGCACTCCAAAGCGCTGCGGCGCGGAGTTATGCGGTTCTACGTGCGAGCTCGGTGAAGACGGCCTCGGCGGCAAGAGGAACGGCGGCGGCGACGGCGGGCGAGAGGTTCATGCCGCCGTCGAGCGTATGGGGAACGATGCCGATGAGGGTGACGTCGCTGGGTGCGGTGCCGGCGAAGTCGAGGACGATGAGGGCGTCGTTGATGGAGAGCTCGTGCGAGCTCATGTGGATTCCGGGAGCAGCGCCGACGATGTCTTTCTTCGAGAATCGATGAATGGTGCCGGGGGCATCGTCGACGGCCACGGAGTCGATGAAGATGACGGAGTCGTGGCCGGTGAGGTAGCCGGGCAGATCGAGCGACGGAGTGCCGAGGTCTTCGATCGTCACGTCGGAACGGAACGCGAAGTTCTCGGTGAGATAGCGGACGACGGCTGGGCCAACGCCGTCGTCGCCGAGGAGAATATTGCCGATGCCATAGATGGCGCAGCGAGACATGAGGTCAGAGCACCTTCACTTGAGCGATCTTGTTGCCTTGCGGATCGAAGGTATGCACCGCGCAAGCCATGCAGGGATCGAAGGAGTGGATGGTGCGCAGGACCTCCAGCGGATGCTCGGCGTCCGCCACCGGGTTTTGCAGCAGAGACGCTTCATAAGGTCCGAGCGTTTCTTTACTGTCGCGCGGGCTTGCGTTCCAGGTTGTCGGAACGACGGCCTGATAGTTCTTGATGACGCCGTCCTCGATGACCACCCAGTGCGACAGCGCGCCGCGCGGCGCTTCGTGGAAGCCGACGCCTTCGATCGTGCCTTTCGGGAACTCGGGCCGGTTGAAGATGGTCGTATCGCCCTTGACGATGTTGTCGGTGAGCATCTGCCACTGCTTGATGGCGAGATCGGACAGAACCGCGGCGCGGATGGCACGCGCGCCGTGGCGGCCGAGCGTGGAGTGCAGCATGGCCGGCGTGGCTCTGATGCCAGCCATCGCGGAGACCTTGTCGAGCGCGGCGTCGGTCCATTTCTTCATGAGCGGATGACCGGCCGCGTAACCCGCCAGTACGTGTGCCAGCGGTCCGACCTGCGCCGGCTGTCCTTCATAGCGCGGCGCTTTGACCCATGAGTACTTCTTGTCCTCTTCCCATTCGCCTGGCTGCGGATCGGTCTCGCCTTTCCAGGGGTGCAGCGGACCAGAGCCTTTGTACCAGGCGTGGGCGCTGTCTTCCGTCACGGCCCGGCGCCAGACCTCGTCCTTCTGTCCTGTAATCGGGCGGAATTTCGACAGATCGCCATTGGGGATATAACCGCCCGGAAGCTCGAACTCCGTGTTCTTTCCGTCGAGCGGCAGATCGGGAACGGAGAGGTAATTCGTCACGCCGGCGCCATAAGAGAACCATTCGGGATAGAGACCGGCGATGGCGCAGACGTCGGGGACGTAGACGTTCTGGACGAACGACACGATCTTGTCGAGCAGCGATTTCATCTGATAGAGGCGGTCCAGATTCAGGGCCGCTTCGCTCTCGAGGTTGATGGCGTTGGCGACACCGCCGACTGCGACGTTCTGGATGTGCGGAGTCTTGCCGCCGAGCATGGCCACGACCTGGTTCGAATAGCGCTGGTACTCGAGCGCCTGCAGATAGTGCGACACGGCCATTAGATTGATCTCCGGCGGGAGCTTCATGGCCGGATGTCCCCAATAGCCGTGTGCAAAGGGACCGAGCTGTCCGCTGCCGACCAGGCCGGCCACACGCTGTTTGACGGCCTCCATCTGTTTGGGGGAGTTGTCCGTCCAGTCGGAGAGGCTTTCGGCGATCGACGACGCTTTCTTCGGATCGGCTTTGAGGACCTGTGTGACGTCGACCCAATCCAATGCGGAGAGTTGATAGAAGTGGACGACGTGGTCGTGCAATGCGTGCGCAATCAGAATGAGATTGCGGATGTATTGCGCATTGAGCGGGATCTCGAGATCCAGGGCGTCCTCGACGGCACGCACTGAGGCTAATGCATGTACCGTCGTACACACGCCGCAGAAGCGCTGCGTGAAGACCCATGCCTCACGCGGATCGCGGCCCAGGAGGATGCGCTCGATGCCGCGAAACATCGTCGAGGACGCCCATGCTTTTTGTACTTTTCCCTGATCGACCTCGACGTCGATGCGAAGGTGGCCTTCAATGCGGGTGATCGGATCGATGGTGACGCGCTTCGACATGGTTGGTCCTCAGTCAGAAATTCGGTCGGGAAGAATCGCGAAACGGCGGACTACGATGATGAACAGGGCGATGGCCAGGGCGATGTAGCCAAGGCACATCAGCAATTCGCCGATGGAAGGGAAATAGATCGAAGAGCGCCCGTAGCGGAACGCCAGCGTCGTGGGAGTGAAGCGGTAGACCAGACCGCCGAGGGCCGTGGCGGCCGAGGCGACGAACAGAACGCGCGGGATGCTGCGCCGCCGCTCATTGAAGAGCACGATGGCCGGTACGAGCACGAAGAGATTCTCGGCATTGAACAGGACCGCATACCAGGTCAGGCCAAATGCCGCTCCGAGCTGCCCGCGGATCAGCACGTCCGCGTAGCGGAAGACCACGAAGACGACGGAGGACCACGCCATGAAGCGGGCCAGCGTGGCCAGGATCGGAATGTCGAGCGGACGGCTCCAGGCCAGGCAGGAGATCATCAGGACCAGAATCATCGAGGCGAAGCCGCAGGTGATGGCCTGCATCAGATAGAAGGCCGGCAGCATTTGCGTTTGCCACAATGGATGAACCTTCGTCCCGGCGATCACCATGAGCGATCCGAGCGACGACTGGTGCATGACCGGCAGGAGAAACGCCGCGGCCACCATGTATGGATAGAGCGGTTTGATGCGCTGGAACCAACGCTCCGGCAGTACAGCCGGCAGGTTTTCATACAGGAGGAAGATCGCTACATAGGCGGTCATACAGACCGAGACTTCGAGCAGCGCACTATGGAGATTCCAGTTCCAGGGCAGGATCACGTGGTAGAAGCTCCACGGACGGCCGACGTCGAAGCCGAGCGCGAACATGCCGCAGGCATAGAAGAGGATGCTCGAGGTCAGCGCGGTGCGCATGACGACGTGGAGTTGGCGCTGATTGAAGATCCATGTCGTCAGGCCGACGGCCAGCGCGGACGACCCGAGGGCCGTTAGTGTCATGACATTGAACGTCTTCCAGACGCCGATCGCGAAGTCGTCGTTCATGCCGGTGAAGGCCAGTCCGCCGAAGAGGCGTTTCGCCGAGAGCGCCAGTGCAATGGCCGCCAGCGCCGAGAAGAAGACCAGCGGTGCGGTAATGAACGGCCGATCGATCCGAACGGCGTAATTCCAGCGTGCGGTCTTCATAGTTGGTCCTTGCGGCCGCTCTTCGTTTCCTCGGTGATGGCATGCTCTTCGTGGGTATTGAAGCGGCGGCGCATGATGAACGCCAGGCCGGCATAGACGATCGTCGGAACGATCATCCCTTTGTAGACGACGCCGTGGACTTTCTCGCCGTAATGCGCGCGCGATTCCGTCCCCACTTCAGGAAGACCGAGCTTCGCGAACGGAACATGCGACAGATAGACGACCTGCGTGCCGCCGAGATCCTGCTCGCCATAGACGCGGTCCTGATAGTACTTGCCGGGATTCGCATCGATGCGGCGATTTGCTTCGCGCAAAAGGTCGGCGCGCGTACCGAAAATCACGGCACTGACCGGGCAGACTTCCGTGCAAGCGGGCTGCAGCCCATCGGGCAGACGATGCCGGCAGAGCTCGCACTTGACGATCTTGGGATTGAATTTCGCCCACTCGAACCGCGGGACGTCGAACGGGCAACTGATCTCGCAGAAGCGGCAACCGATGCAGCGGCTGCCATCCCATTCGACGATTCCGAACTCGCCTTTCGACAGTGCATTGAATGGACAACCGGAGGCGCAGGCGGGATCGACGCAATGCATGCACTGGCGCTTCATGAACGACGATTCGGCGCCGTCCGGCGAGCGATAGAGCTGGATGATGTTCTTGGTCTGCGCGTTGAGATCGTCGGGCATCTGCCAGATGCCGCCCGAGAGCTTCGTGTCGGGATCGAGTCCGTTCGCCGCGGTGCAGGCTGCGACGCAGGCTTTGCAGCCGATGCAGACGGTGGTGTCGTACAGCAATCCGAGCGCATCATCCGGCGCATGGCGCGTCTTCGCGGATGCCGCGACGCTCACCGCGCTGGTGGCCAATGCGGCCGCGGACGCGGAGCCGATCGTACGAAACAGATCGCGGCGGGTGACGGTCACGACGCGGCCCCCGGATCGTCATGAACATCAGTGGAGGACGCATCGGCCGGAGCGCCGTCGAACTTGCGCGCCGCGACGTAGCCGGCGCCGAGGAGAATGCCGCCGATCAGACCAGCCGTGCCGGCCGCTGTCCCTTCCACGATGCCGCGTGACGTCTCGATCGGCGGATACATGGCCGAGGGAGTGGCCTTGTTGATCGGCGCGAGCGAGAAGAGCGGCAGCGAATAGCCGACCGACTTCTCGGCGCAGCCGAAGCACGGATGCCCGATGCCGATCGGCCAGGCGTCGACCACTTCGTTGAAGTGCCGCGTCGAGCAGGATGCGTGCGTGACCGGACCCTTGCAGCCGAGGCGGTACAGACACCAGCCCTGCCGATGCCCGTCGTCGCCGAACTCCCTGGCGAAACGGCCGACGTCGAAGTGCGGGCGGCGCGGGCAGTGATCGTGGATGACGCGATCGAAGGCGAACTTCGGCCGGCCGAACGAATCGAGCGCGGGCAGCTTGCCGGTGGTCGCGTATTCGAGAATCGTGGCCAGGAGGATGTACGGATTGGGCGGGCAGCCGGGGAGATTGACGACTGGTTTGTTCTTGATCAGCGAATCGGCGCTGACGGCACCGGTGGGATTGGGGCCGCTCGATGGGATGCCGCCCCACGCCGAGCACGAACCGATGGCTACGACGGCGGCGGCGTGTGAGGCGACGTCCTCGAGAAGCTCGGTGCCCTTGCGGCCGGCGATCTTCAGATAGATGCCCGCTTCTTTGGTCGGGATGGAGCCTTCGACGACGAGGATGTACTTGCCGTCGTTCTGAGCCATCGCCTCTTTCAGGACGAGCTCCGCGTCATGTCCCGACGCGGCCATCACGGTCTCGTGATAGTCGAGCGAGATCACGTCGAAGAGCAGCGTGGCCAGATCAGGCTGCGACGTGCGCAGGAGCGTTTCCGTGCAGCCGGTGCAGTCCTGCATGTGCAGCCAGATGACCGACGGTCTTCGCGCCGCGCCGACCACCTGAGCGACGGCCTCGGGCGAAAGGAAACTGGTGATGGTCAGCCCGAACGGCGCCACTACCATCAGCTTTCCGCAGAAAGTAAGAAAATCACGCCGGCTGGCGCCGGACAGGTCGAGTCGCTCCGCGATCGTGCTCATGGGGCGAATGTACGTGGGCGGCGATTACGGGGAAGTGTGTGAAGCCACGAGCCGGTGTGCGCTAGCTCACGGGTGCGTGTGAGGGGGTGGGCGGCTCTTTCGCCGCTCCGCGGCTGGAGGGACGACGCATTGGAGTTCCCCGGGTCTGCGGACCCGAGGCTACATTCTTACGCCGCTCCGCGGCTGAGTTAAAGCGTGGTGCGTGTGATGTAGTCTTGTGCCCGTCTATCTCACTCGCGAAGCGGCGCAAGAATGAGCGAGATGATGTCGCTTCGCGTTCCCTCTTCCGCCGCTCCGCGGCTGAAGGGACGACGCATTGGAGTTCCCCGGGTCTGCGGACCCGAGGCTACATTCTTCCGCCGCTCCGCGCCTGAGTTAAAGAGCGTGGTGCGCGTGATGTAGTCTTGTGCCCGTCCATCTCAGCCGCGGAGCGGCGAAAGAAGCGCGAGATGATGTCGCTTCGCGTTCCCTCTTCCGCCGCTCCGCGGCTGGAGGGACACGCATTGGAGTTCCCCGGGTCTGCGGACCCGAGGCTACATTCTTACGCCGCTCCGCGGCTGAGTTAAAGAGCGTGGTGTGTGTGATGTAGTCTTGTGCCCGTCAATCTCAGCCCGGCGCAAGAATGTGCGAGATGATGTCGCTCGCTTCCTGCCGAGACCGGTGTGTAGCGTCTATCTCAGCCGCGGAGCGGCGTAAGAATGTAGCCCCGGGCCCGCAGGCCCGGGGATTTAGAGTGCGAGAGGGTCCAGCCGCGGAGCGGCGGAAGAGGGAGCGCTCATTGGCTCATACGTTTTCGAATCTTCTCTATCACGTCGTGTTTGGGACGAAGGATCGCGAGCCCTCGATTGACGTCGAATTCCGTGCGGATCTTCACGCGTACCTTGGAGGAGTGGTTCGCGAGCTCCGTGGCTCCGCGATCATTGTCAATGGGACCGCGGATCACGTGCATGGGTTGCTGAAGTTTCCTCCGGCAGTCGCGCTTGCGGATGCCATTCGCGTGATCAAATCGAATTCCTCGAAATGGGTTCACCAGAAGCATCGGCGCGCGAAGTTCGCGTGGCAAGCGGGATATTCGGCGTTCAGCGTGAGCGAGTCGGGAGCGGCTGCAGTGCGCACGTACATCGAGCGACAGGAAGAGCATCATCGGACGAGGTCGTTCGCGGATGAATATCTCGAGTTTCTGAAGAAACATCACGTTGCGTACGATTTGAAGTACGTATTCGAATAGCGCTCCCTCTTTCGCCGCTCCGCGGCTGAAGGGGACGACGCTTGGGGTTCCCCGGGCCTGCGGGCCCGAGGCTACACTCTTTCGCCGCTCCGCGGCTTGGCTGGACCGAGGAGGATTGGTTCGGTTTCCGTCGCTTCGGGTGTTGACCATCAATCGTCGACGTCGGGACTCCTGTGCGGGCTCCCGTTCTTTTGACGCTCCGCGCCTAAGTTGGGAGCGACGAGTGCGGCGCTTCGATGCTTAGCCGCGGAGCGGCGTAAGAATGTAGCCCCGGGTCCGCAGACCCGGGGGTCATGAGCATCGCAACAAGCTTCAGCCGCGGAGCGGCGAAAGAGAAGAACGTCACTTCCTCGCCAGTTTCAGCGTGACCGCGCTGCCGGCGTTGACGCCGTCGATGGCGGCGTTGAGGTCGGAGGGGTCCTTCGTGCCGGCGTCGCCGTCGGAGTCGAGGCGGGCTTCGATGCGAACGTTTGGCGGGAGCGAGGCGCCCATCATCGAGTCTGCGGATCCGAGCTCGAGGGAGAGGGGGAAGGCGGCGGCGTCGATGCGACGGACGGCGACGGGATGGCCGGCTTCGCCTCCGCGGGCGATGACGTAGACCACGCCGCTCTTGACGGTGGCGGAGGGGTCGAGCGAGAGCGTGATGCGGATCGGTTTTGCCGGCGGAGCCGAAGAGGTCATGGCCGGCACGGCCGCAGGCATGCTCGATTCCATGCCCGGCATCGGCGGGTGATCGGGCGGCATCGAGGAGGCGGCGGCGGTCTGTGTACCCGGATGCGCAGCGCCGGGCTTGCCTTTCTTCTTCAGATCGGCGAAGACTTCGTGGAGGCGTTGTTGTTCTTCGGGGTGCTGTGCGATGGCGGCTTCGATCGCCGCGGAGGCCGCGGCTTCATCGCCGCGCTGGAGATGAACCGAGCACAGCGCCACCCAGGCGTCGAGGAGTGTTGGATCGGTTTTCGTGGCTTGCTCGAGCATCGTGCGGGCCTGGTCGATTTCTCCCATCGACATGCGCACGACGGCGTTGTACGTGAGCGCGCGGGGCTCGTTCGGATTCTGCGCGAGCACAGCTTTGGTTTGTTCGAACGCCGCCATCAGATCGTTCTGGCCGAAGTACATCTTCGCCAGAGCGATGCGGTGATCGGGATTGTTCGGATCGGTGCGCACGGCTTCTTCGAGCTGCTTCGCATCCGATGACATTGGCGTCTGCGCTTGCTGCTGCGGCGCGGGCGTGTCGCGTTCGCGTGTGAAGGTGGAGCCGTAATAGATGATGCTGCCTGCCAGGATCGCGCAGGCAATGCCCCAGGCGAAGCCGACGAGAGCGGGACGGCGGTTGGGTGCGGGTGCATCGGCGATCGCCGGTCCTGCGGGCAGCTCGTCGAGTGCGCGCAGGACTTCCGCGGTCTCGGTTTCGAGCCAGGCGCGCTCGTCGTCGGCAACGTCATCGTCGATCTCGCGGAGTTGCTGCACGAGCGCATCACGCCGTGCTTCGAGCTCGCGACGTTTGTTGACGGCCGATGATTTCAGGCGTTTCGAGGCCAGGAAGACGATCAGCCCGAGGATCAGACCCGCGGCGAGAATCGCCAGTGCGCTCACCCAGTCGGTCGGTGGATTCATTGTGTTGCTCCTTTCACGAGCTCGCGCACGCGGGCGAGTTGCGGATCACTTGCGCTGACGCGCGGTTTCGATGGCGGGGCATTGGAGAGTTTGCGCAGTTTCATGGCCACGACAAACGCTCCGGCGGCGAGCGCGACGATCGGGAGAATCCAGACCAGCGCGTTCACTCCTTCGAACTTCGGCTCGAGCAGCACGAACTCGCCATAAGCGCGAACGAAGTAGCTCTCGATTTGGGCGCGCGTGAAACCGCGCTCGAGCATCGCTCTGACCTGCGCCTTCATGTTGACGGCCATCTCGGACGGCGAGTCGGCGACGGACAGTCCCTGACAGACCGGGCAGCGAATCAGCGCCGCGATTTCCTGCGTGCGTTGCGTCAATGCTTCGCCTTGCAGCGGCGTGCCGAGCGGCGCACCGACCAACTGTTCCGCATCGGGAACCGTTGCGGTGGTGAGCAGAATCAGAAACGCGAGAATCATGGTCCCAGGACCTCCGCGAGATAGGACTGGAGCTGTTCGGCTGAGATCGGACCGTCGTGTTTCACCACGATCGTTCCGTTGCCGTCGAGGATGAAGGTCTCGGGCACGCCGCCGATGCCATAAGCCATGGCGGTCTTGCCGCGGTCATCGACGACGGTCGGATATGCGGAGCCGCGCTGGCGCAGGAAGTTCTGGATCTTCGCTTCTTCGTCCTGGAACACCACGCCGAGGAACTGCACGCGTCCGTCCATCATCCGGGCGGTCTCGTTGAGCGTCGGATGCTCTTCCCAACACGGTCCGCACCAGGTCGCCCAGAAGTTGAGCACGACCGGCTTTCCTCGGAATGACGCAATGTCTACCGTCTGTCCCGTTCCGACGGTCGCCAGTGCGAATCGCGGCGCCGGCTTGCCGACGAGCGGTGATTCGATCTGCTTCGGATCGCGGCCGAGACCCAGGAACAGCACGCCGACGAGAGCGGCCGTGATCACGGCTCCGATGATGAGGACGTTGCGGTTCATGACGCGGCCTCGGCTCCGGAGAGAGCTTCAGCGTTGGTCTTCGGAGCAAATCGAAACGCGGGCACGAGCGCCACCACGCCGCCAGCCGCCATGAGCAACACGGCCAGCCAGATCCAGGAGACGAGCGGTGTGACGATGAGCAGCAGTCCGGCGCGGCCGTCTTCGATGCTGGCGATGGAGATGTAGAGATCGCCGCCGATGGTCGAATGCACATCGGGCGTGCCGATCGGCTCGCGCATCATTTCGTAGTGATTCATGCGCGGCTCGAGCGTGGTGACGTTTTTTCCCTGCTTCGTCACGCCGGTGCGCACGACGGTCGATGTGCGATGCGGCTCGGTGCGTTGCTCCGTGCCGAGGAACGTGACGGTGTAGCCCTCGATCGTCGCGGACTGGCCCTGCTCCAGGACGACCTCGCGCTGCGTGCGCATGGTGCTGGAGATGGCGATGGCCACGATGGCGATGGCCACGCCGAAATGAATCACGTAACCGGCCACGCTGCGGCGATTGCGGCGCACCTTCACGAGCTGCGCGATCGTGACCTGCAGCGCGTAACCGCCGCCGGCCAGCGTCAGGATCGTCCATGGATTCCGCGCGCCGAATGCGATGCCGATCGCGGTCAGTGCCACTGCGCCGATGAGTGGCGGCAGCAATGCGCGGCGGAGTTGTTCGCGCGACGTGCGACCCCACGGCAGCGCGGGACCGACGCCGAGGAGGAACAGCAGCGCCACGCCGAGCGGAACGACCATCGCGTCGAAGTACGGCCGTCCGACGCTCATCTGTTTTCCGTTCACCGCTTCGACGATGAGCGGAAAGACCGTCCCGACCAGCACGGTGAATGTGAACAGGACGAGCAGGAGATTGTTGAGGAGGAACGACCCTTCGCGGCTGACCGGCGCGTCGATGCGGCCTTCGCTTTCCAGTGAATCGATGCGCAGCGCGAGCAGCGTCACGGAACCGATCAGGAGTGCCGCGAGAAACACGAGAATCGTCGGACCGATCGAGCTCTGCGTGAAGGAGTGGACGGAGTTGAACACGCCCGAGCGCGTCATGAACGTGCCGAGAATCGTCAACAGGAAGCTGGCCAGCACCAGCGTGATCGTCCAACCCTTGAGCACTCCGCGGCGCTGCATGACCATTGCGCTATGCAGCGCGGCGGTGGCGGTCAGCCACGGCAGGAGCGATGCGTTCTCGACAGGATCCCACGCCCAGTAACCGCCCCAGCCGAGGACTTCATAAGCCCACCAGCCCCCGAGCATGACGGCCAGGGAGAGGAAGATCCATGCGAGCAGCAGCGAGTTGCGGATGGCGCGGATGAGCGTCGCGCCGATCGAGCCGCGCAGCAGCGCCGCGACGGCGAAGCCGAACGGGATGGTCATGCCGACGTAGCCGAGGTACAGCAGCGGCGGGTGCGCCACCATCAGCACGTGGTTCTGCAGCAGCGGATTCGGACCGGGACCGTCCATCGGAATGGGTGAAACGGTGAGGAACGGATTAGCCGGACCGGCGATGAGGAAGCTGAAGAACGATCCGCAGGCCAGCCACGTCCCGATCGCGTACGGCATCGCGTCTTCGGCACCGCGGCTCGTGAAGCGCGTGGCCGCGGCGATGTAGAGACCGAGGACCAGTCCCCAGAAAAGAATCGAGCCTTCCAGCGACGACCAGAGGCTGACGATCGTCACCCAGACCGGCACCTGGCGCGAGCCGACGTGCGCGACGTAGCTGACGCTGAAGTCGTGCTTCAGCAGCGCGTACTCCATGACCATCGTGGCCAGGAGCATCAGCCCGCCGAATGCATAAGCGAGACGGCGCGACCAGCGCAGACCTTCCGGCGAGCGTTTCGCGCCCGATGCGAACCCGACCACTGCGCCGGCGGTCGAGACGAGCAGCGCCGCCAGGATGAGCAGGCGTCCGAATGCGGCCGCGGAGATCACAGCCCCTCCGTGGTGCGCATCAGTTTCTCGAGCTCCTGCTTGTCCATGGTGTGGCCCGCTTCCGGCGCCTGGTACTCGTTGTTGTGCGAGACCATGAGGCGGTGGCTCTCGAACGTTCCGTCGCGCGTCATCGTCCCTTCGACGACCACACCGATGTTGTCGCGGAACATCTGCGGCGGCACGCCAGACGACGTCACGTGGACCACCGAGCCGCCGTCGTTGACATCGAACTCGACGCCGGTCGTGCCGCTGGCGTGTTGGATGGAGCCAGCCGTGACCATTCCGCCGAGGCGGATCGTCGCGCCGTAAGCCTTATCGCCGGCCGCGTGCAGATCGGTGGGCGTCCAGTAATAGACGAGATTGTCGTTGATCCCCCCGGCGGCGAGGACGACGAACGCGAGGGCGGCGACGGTGAGAGCGATGAAGACGAAACGGCGCGTCCTGCGCCGCATCGCGTCAGTGGCAGAAAGGTTCGGCTTCATGGGTGTCATGGTGGGGCGGGACGCGCGGTGGGCGCGGGAACGGGAGTCACGGGAGGGGGTGATGGTTGTCACGTTTGGGCGGGAGTTGTTGTACCGCGTTAGCGGTACGGAGACGGTAGCCGGGGGTCGCGCGCGCAGACGCGCTACCCCCGGAAAGGTTTGCATTCTCGAGTCGCACCACGTCAGTGGAGCGGAGAGCGAGATCGATTTCGACGAGCACTTCCTGCTCTGATCGTTGTTCGATTCTCAGCACCGGCTACGCGGTGCGACTTCAAATCCGTTCTTGTCCGTGGGTAGCGCGTCTGCGCGCGCAACCCACGGCTACCGTCTCCGAACCGCTAACGCGGTACGCTCCCCCGCGAAGGATGCGACCAGGCCTGCGCGCCGCAGATCGAAGCCGCCTCTCCACACGGTTCGCGGGCATAGGGCCATGTGATCCACTGGCGCGCGGCGTGCTCTCGCGCCTGTCGATGCCGGCGAAGAATCAGGACCTACACGGGAGCGTTCCCGAGACCTGCTCGGTGGCGCTGCTCCTGATCGACGTGATCAACGATCTCGAGTTCGAAGGCTCCGAGGCGCTGGCGCGGCAGGTCCTGCCGATGGCGCAGCGCATTGCCGAGCTCAAGCGGCGCGCCAAAGCGGCCGGCATCCCAGTGATCTACGTGAACGACAACTTCGGACGGTGGAAGTCCGACTTTCGCCGCGTCGTCGAGCACGGCCTGCACGATGGCGTCAAAGGCGAAGAGCTGGTGCGGATTCTTCAGCCAGACGATGACGACTACTTCGTGCTCAAGCCGAAGCATTCGGCGTTTTACGCGACGACGCTCGATACTCTGCTGACGTACCTCGGCGCACGCACGCTGATTCTTACCGGTATCGCAGGCAACATCTGCATTCTCTTCAGTGCGAACGATGCGTACATGCGCGACTATCAACTCGTCGTTCCGGCGGATTGCACGATTTCGAATACCGCAGAGGAGAACGCGCATGCGCTGGAGCAGATCGCGCGCGTGCTGAAGGCGGACATCACGGAGTCGGTGCAACTCGATCTGCGCGGACTCTTGCGTATCATGACGGACTGAGTTGCTGACCGCACTTCACGAGGGACGCCGCACCGGCCCGCTGGAGCCGTTCGAGAAGCGAGCTCTGATCGGTTTCGCGCTCGCCGCCCTCGCGCACGCGCTCCTCGGCTGCTATCGCGCCAATCTACTCGACATTCCGTATGTCCGTCCGCTGCTGAGCGCCGCGGCGATTCTCGTCTGCGGTGCGTTGTGGCTGCGGCGCTTCCGGCGCGCGGCCGGTGGCGCGCTTGCTACGCCGGTGGGGTTGTTGCTGGTGACCGCGGGTCTGTACTCCGGCTATTCGGCGTTGAATGCTCCGTTCGTTGGTTTTCTGGCGCGATTCTGCGTGCCGCTACTGCTGGTGTTTCTCGGCGCTGCCTTGTTGTTCGCGAATCAGGAAGCGGAGTTTCAGATCGTGCCGTTCGTGCTTGCCGCTGCTGCATTCGTGCTCGTGCAGGTCGTGCTCACGGAAGAAGCGCGATCGGATGGCAAGCCGATTCCTGCTTCGGTGCGGCGAGGTGGTGTGGACGAGAGTACGGTCATCCGCGAGATCGAGCTCGTTCAGCCGGCGCGCTCATTCCTCGAGGCCGTCAACGCGCATGATCCGGCTGCGATCGTGGCGGTGACGACATCCGATCATCGCTTCATCGATTCGCTGGGAAACACGATCGCGAGGGAGACGTTGGCGGCAACCTGGCAAAGCTACTTCCGGATGGTTCCCGATTACCGCATCGCGGTAACACGCTGGATCGCGGATGGCGACACGGTGGTGATGCTCGGCACCGCGTCAGGTACGCATGCGAGCGACGGCATTCGCCCCGAGAACGCCTGGTCCACGCCCGCCGCGTGGCGCGCGTTGATCCGCGACGGAAAAGTCGCCGAGTGGCAGGTCTACGCGGACAACGATCCGTTCCGCGAAATCATGAAACGTGACGAAATCATGAGACGAGGTCCGAAATGAGTCAGGGCGCGCAGCATGGTGGTCTCGCAGAACGTCTGTCCGGATTCGCGAGCTGGATCTCGGCGAAGACTGGCTCGACGCCGGCCTTTCTGATCGCATTCGGAGTCGTGCTCGTATGGGCCTGTCTCGGCCCGATCTTCAAGTTCTCCGATACGTGGCAGCTCGTGATCAACACCGGCACGACGATCGTCACGTTCCTCATGGTTTTCCTCATCCAGCGCGCCCAGAACAAGGACGCGCTGGCCGTGCAGCTCAAGCTGAACGAGCTCGTGGCCGCGATGGAAGGCGCCAGCAACCGGCTCATCTCCGTGGAAGATCTGTCGGAGCAGGATCTGGAAGTGCTGCACCGCCACTATCGCGAGCTGGCAACGATGGCGCAGCAGGAAAGCAGGATCACCGAATCGCACTCGGTCGATGAAGCGAAGGAACGGCACGCTCTGAAGAAGAAGAGCCGACGGAAAAAGTAGCGATGAACATCGTCATTCCCGACGACTATCAGGACGCCGTCCGCCATCTCGCATGTTTCGCGAAACTGCGCGGACACGACGTGACGATCTTCCGCGACACCGTGAAAGACGTCGCAGCGCTGGAGGGACGATTCCGCGACGCCGATGCGCTCGTGCTCATCCGCGAGCGGACCGCGATCGACGATGAGCTGTTGTCGCGCCTTCCGCGTCTGAAGCTCATCAGCCAAACCGGCAAGGGGACCAGTCACATCGACGTCGATGCCTGCACGCGCCGTGGCGTGGCGGTGGCAGTCGGCACCGGCTCGCCGTTTGCGCCGGCGGAGCTGACGTGGGCGTTGGTGCTCGCGGCGATGAGGCGCGTTCCGCAGGAGTCCGCCCATCTACGCACCGGCAATTGGCAGCATCTCCTCGGCACGACGGTACGTGGCCGCACGCTGGGCATCTTCGGCTACGGCAAGATCGGCAGTCTTGTAGCGGGATACGGTCGCGCGTTCGGAATGAATGTGCTGGCGTGGGGCCGCGAGGGCTCGCAGTCGCGCGCGCGCAAGGACGGATACGAGGTCGCGGAGAGCCAGCGTGCGCTCTTTGCCGAGAGCGACGTGCTGTCGCTGCATCTGCGGCTCAACGACGAAACGCGAGCCATCGTCACGCGGGCGGATCTGGCGCTGATGAAGCCGAACGCGCTGATCGTCAACACCAGCCGCGCCGAGCTCATCGAAAGCGATGCGCTCGAAGCCGCACTCCGCGCAGGCAGACCCGGTCTCGCCGCGGTCGATGTGTACGAAGAAGAGCCCATCCTCGGCGCGCAACATCCGCTGCTGGAGATGGACAACGTCCTCTGCACGCCGCACCTCGGCTACGTCGAGAAGGACAGCTACGAGCTCTACTTCGGGCAGGCTTTCGACAACGTCATCGCCTTCGCGGAAGGGAAGCCGGCCAACGTCAATCCGTCACGGTGATTTTGGAGTGCGGCAGCTGCGGCTGCCGCACTCCAAACGCTGCCGGCGCGGTCATTTCAAGGCGTTGCGGCAGGTGTGGCGGGGCGTGCCGGCAAGTTCTTGTTCAGGAACTCCAGGATTGCGGCGTAAGCGACGATCTGATTCTTCTTCTTCGTGAAACCGTGGCCTTCGTCGTCGAACACCACGTACTCGACCGGCACACCGTTCTTGCGCACTGCTTCGACGAGATCGTCGGACTCCGCCTTGACCACGCGCGGATCGTTCTTGCCCTGGATCACGATCAGCGGGCGGCGGATCTTGTCCGCGTGGAAGACGGGAGACGTCTCTTTGAGGCGCTCGAGCTCCGTTTCGGGATTGCCGATCTCGTCGTACAGCGCCTTGCGTCCCGCTTCCCACCACGGCGGAATGTTCTGCAGCGTGCGCACCCAGTTCGTCACGCCGAAGATGTCGACGCCCACGTCGAACACCTCAGGCTGGAACGCCAGCGCCGCGGCCACCATGTAACCGCCGTAGCTGCCGCCCATGATGGCCACGCGCGAGCCGTCGACGTAGGGCAGCGACGAGAGGTACTTTTTCGCTTCGACGCAATCCCAGAGTGGCTCGCGGCCGTGTTTGCGATCGTCGGCGGTGAAGAACGTCTTGCCGTAGCCCGATGAGCCGCGGTTATTGATGTCCAGCACGACATAGCCGTGATTGGCGAGGTACTGCGCGGAGTACTTGTAGCCGAGGCGCGCCTGCCCGCCCGGACCGCCATGGACCATCACGATGGCCGGCGCTTTGGCATCGGCTTTTGCCTGATGCGGTTTGTAGAGCACACCGGGGATGACCATATCGTCGAACGACTTGAAGCGGACGACGCTCGCGTCGACGAGGTCTTCCGGATCGAGATCCTTGCTGAGCGTATCGGTGAGGCGTGTGGTCTTGCCCGAGGCCAGGTCGTGTACGTAGAGATTCGACGGCGCGCGGTCCGCGTCGACATACATCGCCATCAGCTTCTCGCTCGGCGAGAACACCACGACGTTGATGTTGCCGCTCGGGAGTTTCGGCAGCGGTACCGATTTGCCGCTCTTCGTGTCGTACAGCTTGACCACCGTCCGCGCATCATCGTTGACGCGCGTGACGCGATAGCGGCCCTTGTCGGAGAACGTGCTGCCCCAGATGTCCCACTCCGCGGTCTCGACGTCGGACGACTTGCCGGTGGCGAGGTCATAACGGCGGAGGCGCGTGAATTCGGAGCCGTCGTTGGTCGTGAAGAGCAGGTACTTCGACTGCGCATCGAAGTCGGACGCCGAGAACTCCGCGCGGCCGGTGTGGTCGGAGATTTTCGTGGTCTCGTTCTTCGCGACCGAATGAACGAAGAGATCGTTGTCGGCGGTGCTGATCGGCTTGCTGACGGCGATCCACTGTCCGTCCGGCGAGACCCCCTCGATCTCGTGACCGCCTTCGTTCTTGAAGACCATGGTCCGCTCGTACGAGTCGGTGTCGTAGCGATAGAGGTCGAAAAACTTCGGATCGCGCTCGTTCGTGACGACGAAAAACGCCTTCTTGTCGCCGCTCCAGCCCGCGAACGTGGCCTTCAGTTTCTCGCCTGGCGTGAGATCGCGCTCGCTCCCGTCCTTCTGCCGGACGTACAGATGATTGAGCTCGTTGCCGCCCTGATCGCGCGTGTAGAGAACGCGCGTGTCCTTCGGGAAATACGAAACGGCCGTGGTCGTGTCGGTCGCCGACGTCGTCAACGCCCGCGCCTTCCCGCCCGCGACTGGGATCGAGTAAACATTGCGCACGCCGCTCTCATCGGAGGAAAAGAGAATCTCCTTCTCATCCGGCGAGAACGAAGCGCCGCCAACGGCGACCGTGTTGATGAACTGCTCGATGGTGTACTGCTTCGACGGCCGCGTCTTCGCAAACAGCGTGGCCGGAACAAGCAGAGCGAAAAGGAAAAGGCGGAGTGCGCGATGCATGGCCGGGAAGTATAGATGGGCGCGTGGATGACCGCGACTTCGAGCGGGTTCAAGATCTCGGACGAGCGTTTGCGTGTTATCTCGTCGCACCGTGACACCCGTTATCGCGCTCGTTCCTTGCCCCGGAGGGGCAGCACGAGGGTAGCCGGTGGCGGAGCGGCTTTTGCGACGCCACCGGATCAGGATCGGGCGACGCACCCGCCCCGGAGGGGCGGCAGACATTGCGACGGGTGTTCTGGCGCCCCTGCCGGGGCGCTTTGGACAATCGTGTATGTCCGGTGGCTGCGCTCGTTCCTCGCTTGCCACCGGCTACCCTCGTGCTGCCCCTCCGGGGCAATCGCTTCGCCGTAAAGCAGCACCGCTCCACGACTACCGCCGCACGGTCACAACTGTCGACGCGCTCGTTGCGGTTCCGGTGTCGTCCGTCGCTTCGACTTTCAACTCCGCGGAGACGCCGCCGAAGAGGCGTTCGTCCGGGACTTCTTTGCGCGGTGTGAAGCGATAGCGCTGTTCGCCATTTGCGGCGAGCCTGGTGTCGTAGCCCATGGAGCGGATGCGTTCGGCGTCCCATGATTCGGCGCCGAGCGGGAAGCCGCCGCTGAAGGAGACGGTGGCCGTGATGCGTTGCACGTCGATCGCGCGGCCCCCGGTCTCACGCACGACGACTTCGAACGGGAAGTCGTAGGTGCTGCCGGAAACGGGCGTGGCCGCGATCGGATTGGGGATGACTTCGATCGCGACGACGCCCTGTCCGGGCACGGATTTCACGCCTGGCTGAGCGCTGCATCCAGCGATCAGGAGCGCGAAGAGCGACGCGCAGAGGGTTGAGCGCAGGAGATTCACCGCACGATTCCGCACGCGATGCGCGCGCCCGCGTTTCCGGTCGGCTGCGTGACGAGATCGTCCGGGTTGGCGTGGAGGATGACGGCGTGGCCGACTGCCGAGCTCGGGCCGGCCGCGACCGTGATCGAGCGCGTGGTGAACTCGCTGTGGACGCGTCCATCGGGATCGGCGGTGACATTGCCGAAGTCGCCGGCGTGATGGGGATCGACGGCCGGTGCGCCATGCGCGGTGGCGGCAGGGTTGAAGTGACCGCCCGCTGCATTGCCGTTGTCGCCGCAATCGCCTTTGTCATGGATGTGGAACCCATGCACGCCGGGCGGAACGCCCGTCAGATCGACCGTCACACGCACGCTGCCATCGGCGAGCTGCGTGAGCTTCACGGTTCCGCTGGCGGTCGAGCCGCTGGTCGGGCTCAGCGTGGCCGATGCAGACGGACCCGACATGGACGCGCACGCGGTCAGCAATGCGAACGACAGCAGCGTGATGGAGAACAGTACGTACTTCCTCATGGAGAACCTCCGACTTTCAAAATGATGGTGACTTTGCTTCCCGCCTTCGGCAACCGCTCCGGACGGGATGCATAGATGACGCCGTCCTTCACGTAATCGCGAATGGTGTGGGCGTGATTGCCGATGGCGCCGCCGGGGCAGGAGTAGAGACAAACGATGCAGCCCGAGTGAAACTCCTTCTGCCACGCTTCGTTTCCGCCGTAGCGGAAGTCGACGTTCGGCGCCGCGCTTCCTTCTTCGGCGATGAGATGAGCGAGCGGCACGCGCTTGCCGCCCCATTCGACGAAAACCTCGAGCTTCGTGCCATCGACGCGTTTGTCGGGCTCGGAGCTCGCCGGATCCTCGCGCGCGTTCCAGGTGGCAGGCGTGAGGTTCTCGCCGCGCCGCGCGCCGAGGGAATCGAGCGCCGCGCGGACATCATGATCGCTCACCGGACTGACGAACAACGCCCACAACTTCGAGAGCCCGCCATCCCAGACCACCGCGTGATGTCCCTTCACGCCGAAAGGGCGATCCATCGCATGCGGCTGCACTTTGGCAGGGATGCGCACCTCGCCGCGCGCGCGATCGACGACCGGCTTCGCGGGCTTCGCCGCGCAACTGGCGGCTGCGAGAATCATCAATGCAAATGCTGCGATGCGCACGCGACGCACGATAACGCAACTCTTGCGCGAGAGCCGCCCCTCACCCTAACCCTCTCCCCGCCGCGATGAACCTGCGGCGGGGAGAGGGGACTGTCCCTTGCGAGCGCCGCCGAGAATCAGTCCCCTCTCCCCACGGCGGCTTCATCGCCGAGGGGAGAGGGTAGGGTGAGGGGCGGCTCTCTCGCAGAGTCAACCCTACTGCGACCACTTCGCGATGCGTTTTCCCACCGCCCCCAGCCACCCGCCCGCGATGTCCTGGTAGTAGAGCGAGGCGGCTTTCTGGACGCCGTCCGCGAGGGACGGGTAGGAGGAGATGCGCTGCGCGAGGTCGCCGATCTTCATTCCTTTGCGGCGGGCCAGCACGACTTCCTCGATCACCGTCGAGGCGTTGGCGCAGAGCGCATGGCCGCCGAGGATGTTGCCTTTCGCGTCGCAGATGATCTTGAGCAGACCGTGTGGCGTGCGGTCGACGACGGCGCGATCGACGTCCGCCATTGGCACTTGATAGACGCGCACGGCGTCGCCGTGTTTGGTGCGCGCTTCGGCTTCGGTCATGCCGATGTGGCCCACTTCGGGATCGGTGTAGAGCGCCCACGGGATGTCGGTGTAATCGACGGCCGACTTGCCGGGGAAGAGCATGTTGCGCACGAGCTTCACCGCTTCATACGCGGCAACGTGCGTGAACTGCAGGCCGCCGTGGACGTCGCCGCACGTCCAGATGCGCGGCGCGGTCGTTTGCAGGAAGCGATCGGCCACGATCCACGAACGCTCCACCTTCACGCCCGCATCTTCCAGGCCGAGGTTCTCCGTGTTGCCGCGGCGTCCGGAGGCGACGAAGACTTCGTCGATCGTGATCTCGCGTGAGGCACCTTTCGTTTGTTCGATCCGCGCGATCTTCTTCGAGCCTTCACGGCGCACCGACTTCACGGCCCAGCCGGTGAAGAGCTCGATCCCTTCGCTCGTCAGGATGGCCCGTACGCGCGCGATCACGTCCGCGTCTTCTTTGTTGATGATCTCGTCGAGCATCTCCACGACCGTCACGCGCGAGCCGAAGCGCGCGAACATCTGCGCGAACTCGATGCCGATGTAGCCGCCGCCGAGGATCAGGATCGACTGCGGAAACTCGTCCTGCGCCAGGAACGAAACGTGATCGAGGTAGCCGCTTTCCTTGAGTCCTTCCACGGGAGGCACTGCGGTGCGCGCGCCGGTGGCGACGACGATGTCCTTCGCTTGCAGCGAGCGACTGCCGACGTTGACGATGCCTCCGCCGGCCAGCATCGCGGCTCCTTCGATGACGTCGATGCCGAGTTTGCGGAACTTCTCCGGATCGTCGTGACGGCTGATGATGCGGCGCTGCTCGCGCATCGAGTCCATCACTGCTTTCGGCGTGACGCGGGGAATGACGGGCTCGAGTCCGAACGCGCTCGCATTGCGCATCTGATGAGCCAGCTTGGCGGTCGCCACCAACGCTTTGGTCGGAACGCAGCCGGTCCAGAGGCAATCTCCGCCGAGGGCTTCGCGCTCGATCAGGGCAACGCGGCGCCCGAGGCGTACACAGCCGGAAGCGGTGACGAGACCGGCAGTCCCTCCGCCGATGACCACTACGTCGAAATTCTCTGGCATCGGTCCTCCCGGGCGAAGAGTCTCATACTCGGCCGCGGCGCTTAAAGGCCCGCCGGACCGTATAATCCGCGTCACACACTCGTCCCGGATACCACATGGCCTTTTTCTGCATTCATTGCAAGTCGGAAATCGATCCCAAGTTCAAGGCCTGTCCGTATTGCGGCGAGGCGATCACCGATTTCCTGCGCCGTCATCTCGAGACGCCGATCGATGGGAAGTACCAGATCCTGTCGCGCCTCGGCATCGGCGGAATGGGGGAGGTCTACAAGGTCCTCCACATCCATCTCAACTCCATCCGCGTCATCAAACTGATGCGCGCAAACATCGCCACCGATCCCGGCGCGCATGAGCGTTTCCTGCGCGAGGCGCGGCTGGCCACGAAGATCCATCACTCGAACGTGGCCACGCTCTTCGACTTCTCCACGCTCGATGACGGCTCGTTCTACATGGTCTGGGAGTACATCGAAGGCATCAACCTGCACGAGTTGATCACTCAGCGCGGACCGCTCTCGCCGAGCTACGCGGCGCGCCTGGCGTCGCAGGCGTTGATGGGACTCGATTCCATTCATCGCGCCGGCATCGTGCATCGCGATGTCAGTCCGGAGAATCTGATGATCGCCCGCGACGACGAAGGGGTCGAGCGCGTGAAGATCATCGACCTCGGCATCGCCAAGAGCTCGGGCGCCGAGGACAACAACACCAAGACCGGCATGTTCGTCGGCAAGTGGAAGTACTGCTCGCCCGAGCACCTCGGCATGCTGCCGCCCGGCGAGCGGATCGACGGACGCGCCGACATCTACTCGTTCGGCATCGTGCTCTACGAGATGCTCACGGGCGTGCCGCCGTTCCAGGCCGACACGCCGCACGCCTATCTCCTGATGCACTCGCAGACGCGACCGCGCGCGATTCGCGAGACCAATCCTCACGCCGCGGTTTCGCCCGAGCTCGAGACGTTGGTTTTCCGCGCGCTGGAAAAAGATCGCACGCGGCGTTTCGCGACGGCGCGTGAGTTCGGTCAGGAGATCGATGCCATCGCGCCGATTCTGTCGGACACCGCCGGCGCTGCGCCGCCGCTGCCGCCGACCTCGGAAGTGACGGACGAGGCGACGCGCGCCGCCGAGCGTGTTCGTCAGACGCATGATGCCGCGACGGTGGTCTCGATCGCGCAGGACGCGCTCACGGTTGCGGCGCGTGAGATTCCGCCCGAAGTGCCGGCGACGAAGAAGACGCTGAATCGCCGCGGCTCGCCCCCTGCGACCGGCGCGCAGCGTGATCGCTCGTCGGGAACCGACAAGCCGGCAGACAGCCGCTCGAAAATGTTCGCGATCGCAGCGGTCGTCGTGATCGCGCTCGCTGCCGGTGGCTGGATGATGTTCCGGAAATCTCCGGCGGCGGAATCGGTCGCGGTGCAGCCGGTTTCGCGTGCCTCGACGGTGAGCGTTCCCGCGCAGCAGGGCGTTTCTGCGCAGCAGGGGCGCCTCGGCATCAACGCCTTTCCGTGGGCGAACGTGACCGGCATCCGCAATCTCGATAGCGGACAGAACGTCGAGATCGCGACGCTGGTCACGCCGGCGCCGGTCGATCTCCCGCCCGGCCGTTACGAAGTTACGCTCTCCAATCCGCAGTTCGAGAAGCCAATCACGCGCACCGTAGCCATTGCCGCGGGCGCGGATGAGACGCTGAACGTGACCTTCCGCGATCCCGCTTCGGCAGCATTGCCGAATTTCGGAGTGACGCGATGAAGCGCCTTGCTCTCGCATTGCTCTTGATCGTTTCGTTGCCTGCGTTCGCCGCGCCGGAGAAGTGGTGGGAGGCGTACGCGCGTGGCGTCGCTGCGGTGAATGCGCGGAATTACAAGGTTGCCGCGGAGGCGCTGCAGAAGTCGATCGCGGAGATGCCGAACGAAGGGACCAACGTCCGCACGCGCAAGGAGCTGATCACGTACGTGCCGCACTTCTGGCTCGGCATCGCGAAGCTCAACCTCGGCGATACGGACGGTGCGCTGCGTGAGTTCAGGATCTCCGAGGAACAGGGCGTGGTGGCGCGTACCGAGTACTACGCGCGCATGAAGGACTGGATCGCGCGCGCGCAGACGGAAAAGCAGCGCGACGCGCAGGACAGCGCTTCCGGCCCGAAGAAGGCCGCGGACGTGGCCATCAGCAAAGCGCTGGAGATGCAGCTCAACGCGCTCTCCGCGGGCGGCGATCGCGCGGAGAGTTACCAGGCCGCACAGCGCAAACTCAACGAGGCGCGCAGCCAGTTCCAGAAAGCGGGAACGGACGTCAACGCGTACAAGGCCGCCGAACAGACGGCGCAGCAGGCGGCGACGCTGTTCAACAACGCGACCGCCGAGGGAAAGAAACTCAAAGCAGCGCGCGCCGCAGCGCCGCCGCCCGTCCGCAAGCCCACTCCGGTGCCGGTGAAAGTGGCGCAGGTTCTCCCGGCCGAACCGCCGCCGGAGAAGACGTTGGAGCCGCCACCAACCGTCAAGACCGAGACTGCCGCGCCGCAGATCCTCACCGAGGCGGAAGTGACGAAGCGCATCGCCGAGCAAGAAGAGCGGCGACGCAAGCTCGAAGAAGCAAAGAAGCCGGTGACTCCCGCGATCGTCGACGTCACGGCCAAGGCTCTTCCGCCCACTGCCGCGACGCGCGCGGATCTTCGTCCCGCGTATCGCGCGTTTGCGTCGGGCGATCTCGCATCATCGGAACGACTGCTGACAGGAATTCTCGCCGCGCAATCGGCGCCCGCCGAGGCCTATCTGTTGCGCGGATGCGCGCGCTACACGCGGGCCATGCTCTCGCGCACGCCCGACCCGCTCTTGGGGCAGGCCACCGACGACTTCCGCGCCGCGTTGCAGCGCAACGCCGCGCTCCGCCTCGACCGCAGCGCCTTCTCGCCGAAGCTCGTGGCATTCTTCGAACAGGTGCGCGAGCGCCGTTGAAGGGACGGTTGATCGACGTTGTCGCAGCGGCCGCACGACTCGCGCGTTTCGCGCCTCCGACGCCGCTGGTCCGCGCTCTCTTGCTCTCGCGCGATCTCGGTTGCGATCTGTGGGTGAAGAACGAGACCGTGTCGCCGATCGCGTCGTTCAAATGGCGCGGCGCGCTGAACGATCTTCTGCGCGAGCCGGCCACGCGCGGCGTCGTGACATCATCGACAGGAAATCACGGACAAGGCGTGGCCTGGGCGGCGGGTGTGGCCGGCGTCCCGGCGCACATCTTTCTGCCGCTCGGCGCCAATCCCACCAAACGCGCCAAGATCGCGCTCCTCGGCGCAACGATTCATGACGGCGGTCACGATCTCGACGCCGCCAAAGAAACCGCCATTGCTTTCGCGCGCGATGAAGGCCTGCGCTTCATCGACGACGGCGAGAGCGAAGGCGTCATCGAAGGCGCGGGCACGATCGGTCTCGAGATCGCGCGCGAGCTGCAGCGCATCGACGTCGTCTACGTCCCGATGGGCAGCGGATCATTGGCCAGCGGCGTGGCCATGGCCATCCGCGAGCGCCATCCGCACGCACACATCGTGGCCGTGCAATCGAGCGGCTCACCCGCCATGGTCGAAAGCTTCCACGCACGACGCGCCGTCGAGCGTCCCGGCGTCACGATCGCCGACGGCCTGATCTGCCGGGTCCCCGCGCAGCTCGCGCTCGACGCCTTATTGCAGCACGTCGACGACGCCGTCACCATTCCGGATGAAGAACTGCTCGCCGCCGCACGCGCGATGATTCTCGGCGCGCACATTCTCGTCGAGCCATCCGGCGCAGCCGGACTGGCCGCCGCGATGCGAGGAGACGTTCGCGGTAAGACCGTGGTCGTCATCGCCACCGGCGCCAACATCACCCCCGAGCTCTTCGCGCAGCTTTGAGGGGACTCTCTCCGCGCGGCGCGCTTTGGAGTGCGGCGGCTTGCCGCCGCTTTTCGTAGCGTGGCACTTACCGCTTCGTTGCACGTTACAGAAAGCGGTGGCAAGCCACACGCACTCCAAAGCGCGCCGCGCGGAGAAGAATCTACTTCTTCAACTCCACCCCGTTGGCGATGAACGACACTTCCAGCGCCGTTCCGTCCTGCTGGCGGGTGAGTTTCGCGCCTTCCTCTTCGAGGTGATCGGCGTCGGCTTTCGACAACGTCTTCACGACAGCCACGCCTTCGGCGCGCGCTTTCATCCCTTTGGCCTCGAGCGGGATGAAGAAGCCGTAGTCTTTGAACGTCACGCGCACGCTCTGCGCGGCCTTCTCCTCGGACGGTGCGAGCTGCATCCAGCAACCCTTGCGCGTGCAGCTCGCGGCGATGACGCCTTCGACCACGACGGTGTCTTTCGTATAGCTCTCGGGATTCTCGAGGACGGTCGCAAGCGGGATGGCCTTCGCGTCCTTCGAGACGGCGGCGCCGCGCGTGATGACCTCGCCGGCGAATGCAGTGGTGGCGATCAGCAGGAAAAGAGGAAGCAGTTTCTTCATGGCGGGAGGATAAACCGGAACGTTCTGTCAGCTATTCGTGACGCAGGATGTTCACAGAACCGAAAGGCCGGCGTCACCGCCGGCCTTTCGTTTAATGCAAATGTGAATCGTCAGTGCGCTTCGGATTCCGCGGTGCCGATGCGCATGCCGTAGAACGAGCGGTAGACGAAGAACATCGACACGAGCAGGAACACGACGGAGAGGATCCGCGTGAGGCCGCCCTGTCCGGCTCTGGTCATCTCCACGGCCAGCTCGACGGCCAGGAGGCCGAAGAGGGTCGTGAACTTGATGACCGGGTTCATGGCCACCGAGGACGTGTCCTTGAATGGATCGCCGACGGTGTCGCCGACGACCACGGCCGCATGCAGCGGCGTGCCCTTCTGCTTGAGCTCCGTCTCGACGATCTTCTTGGCGTTGTCCCAGGCGCCGCCGGCGTTGGCCATGAAGATGGCCTGGTAGAGACCGAAGAGCGCGATGGAGATCAGGTAACCGATGAAGAAGAACGGCTCGAAGCAGGCAAACGCGAGCGTCGAGAAGAAGATCACCATGAAGATGTTGAGCATGCCCTTCTGCGCGTACTTCGTGCAGATGGCCACGACCTTCTTCGAGTCTTCCACCGATGCGCGCGTGGCGCCGGGGTCGAGGTTCATGTTCTTTTTGATGAACTCCACGGCGCGATAGGCGCCGGTCGACACGGCCTGCGTGGCCGCGCCGGTGAACCAGTAAATCACCGCGCCGCCGACGACGAGGCCGAGCAGGAACTGCGGGTGCAGCAGCGAGAGCTTGTCGATGTTCTCGGTGAGACCGTTGGTGAGCATCACGATGATGGCGAAGATCATCGTGGTGGCGCCGACGACTGCCGTGCCGATGAGTACCGGCTTCGCGGTGGCCTTGAAGGTGTTGCCCGCGCCGTCGTTCTCTTCGAGGAAGTCTTTGCCCTTCTCCCACGCCGGAGTGAAGCCGAAGTCCTTCTGGATCTCCGCGTCGATATCGGGGAGCGTTTCGATGGTCGAGAGCTCGTAGACCGACTGTGCGTTGTCGGTGACCGGGCCGTAGGAATCGACGGCGATCGTCACCGGACCCATTCCGAGGAAGCCGAACGCCACGAGGCCGAAGGCGAAGATCGCGGGGGCGATCATCAGCGCGCCATCGCCCGTCGGGAAGAAGCCGCTAACCCAGGCCGCGGCGCCCATGAGACCGGCGATGGCCAGACCCATCCAATAGGCGGAGAAGTTGCCGGCGATGAAGCCGGAGAGGATGTTGAGGGACGCGCCGCCTTCACGCGACGCAGTCACGACCTCGCGCACGTGGCGCGATTCGGTCGAGGTGAAGACCTTCACCAGCTCCGGAATGATCGCGCCGGCCAGCGTGCCGCAAGTGATGATCGCGGAGAGCTTCCACCACATCGTGGTGTCGCCGCCGAGGTCGGGGATGAGCATCTTGGAAACGATGAACGTGACCGCGACCGAAAGGATCGAGGTGAGCCAGACCAGCGAGGTCAGCGGCGCCTCGAAGTTCATCTTGTCGGCGTTGCCGTAGCGGGCCTTGGCGAACGCTTCGTTGATGAAGTACGACACGGCCGAGGTGATCACCATCAGCACGCGCATGGCGAAGATCCAGACCAGGAGCTGCACCTGCACGGTGGGATCGGTGACCGCGAGAAGAATGAACGTGATCAGCGCGACGCCGGTGACGCCGTAAGTCTCGAAACCGTCGGCAGTCGGACCGACCGAATCGCCGGCGTTGTCGCCCACGCAGTCCGCGATGACGCCGGGGTTGCGCGCATCGTCTTCCTTGATGTTGAAGACGATCTTCATGAGATCCGAACCGATGTCGGCGATCTTGGTGAAGATGCCGCCGGCGATGCGCAGCGCCGCGGCGCCCAGCGACTCACCGATGGCGAAGCCGATGAACACCGCGCCGGCATACGCACCCGGAACGAAGAGCAGGATCATCAGCATGATCATCAGCTCGACGGAGATCAGCAGCATGCCGATGGACATACCGGCCTTCAGCGGGATCGAGTAGGTCGGGAACGGCTTGCCTTTGAGCGAGGCGAAGGCCGTGCGGGAGTTGGCGAAGGTGTTGATGCGGATGCCGAACCACGCCACGAAGTAACTGCCGCCGATGCCGATGAGGCTGGCCAGCAGGATGATGATCACGCGCGTCGCGTCGAAGCCGCGCAGGACGCCAAAGTAGACCACCATGATCGCGCCGATGAAGAGCTCGAGCAGGAGGATGAACTTGCCCTGCGTGACCAGGTAGGTCTTGCAGGTCGCGTAGATCAGCTCCGAGATCTCCAGCATGGCCTTGTGCACCGGCAGGTTCTTGAGCTGGACGTACATCGCCAGGCCGAAGAGCAGGCCGAAGAAGCAGACGATGATGCCGCCCATGAGCAGCCGATCGCCGCTCATTCCGAGAAACTGCACGCTGCCGAGATCGGGCAGCACGAGATCGGCCTCAGAGCGATGCTCGGTCGTCGTAGCCATCTTCGATGACTCCGCCGCGACCGCAGGGTCCGACGTGGGGTGGGCCTCCTGCGCCGTTGCTTCACCAGGGGCGACAGCGCCGAACGCGAGAGTACCGACCAGCGCGAGCAGAAGAACGCGCATGTACCAGGATTTCATGATTCCTCCGTGTGTGTGGCTTGAAATGACCCTCGGAGAGTGCAGGCGCTCCTCTCCCATAGGCAACCGGGTCGTTAGGGCGGGCGGATTGTAGCGGATTGGAGGAGGAACGTCACTCGGGAGAGCGCTTTGTCATCTCGCGGTAGCGGCGTCTGCTTCGTTCCCTCTCGCCGCGACGATGCTAGTCGCCCACACGCTTGACCGCCCGATCTCCGCAGCGTCGCAACCACCCTCTTCACCGCCACATTGCGCCTGGAGCAGATGGCGGATTCGCGGCTGGTAAGAAAATCAAAGCGGCGTCCCTCTCACTTTCTAGTCAACAGGAGATCAGGACGGGGAAGCTGCGCTCGATATGAACGCAGGGGTTTTCACGCATGCGGTTCTCGCGGCTATCTCCAGCATCCGGATTTTCTGTCAGGAATGGGACGATCTTCTTCACGTACGACAGGTCGGTCGCTCAACGGAGTTCTTGTCGGGGATGATCTATGGCTGATGGTTACGCGAAAATAGGCGATGTCGTCCCGAGCTTCTTTTACGACCTGATCGCACGGATCATTCCGGGCGCCGCGGTGGTCACACTCGGCGCCTACTTTTACCCGATCGACCGGCCAATCGAGCTCCCGGCCCGGATCGCTCTGATCGGGGGCGCAGGTTATCTCGCGGGCTTCGCCCTGTCGGCGATTTCTACATTCATCTTGTTTGCAATCACGCGCGCCGAGGGTTGGGAGAAATACTCGGACGAAGCCTTTTGGATGCAAATCAGGAAGCACAAGGACGATCGAGAAACGAGCGCGCTTCTGGCGAAGATGGTCGCTGAGTCGACCTGCTGCGAAAATCTCGTAGTGGGTGTGATGGCGGTGGCAATGCTCGATCCCGCCAGAGGCGAGCGGATCTGCCTCTATTGTCTTGCGCTGGGCCTAGCTGTGCTTGTGGCGAGCGTTCGACGTGAGATCCTGAAGCGACGCCTCGACAGTCCGTAAAACCTACGCTGCCGAAGTCGCGCTCGAAGAAGATCCGGCGCCAGCCGGGACGCGGTGGACGCGTCTTCTATGGCAACGCCAATTCGTTCCTGCGCGTGACGCATCAGCCACGCTCCCGCCACGCACACCGCGCATCCGATCACGGATAGCAGCGCCACGCGCTCGCCGCGTACGACTACGCCGAGGAGGAGCGCTACTCCGGGGATGAGGAACGCGGTTGCGGAGGCGCGCGTTGGCCCGAGGCGCGCTGCGGCGGTGGTCATCATGACGAAAGCGATGCCGGTTCCGAACGCGCCCAATGCGATGAGCGACAGGAGCGCCGCAGCTGTCCATCGTGCCGTGAATACATCCGGAAGTCCGAGCGGTGCCGTCAGGATCAGCGCGACGGCCTGCGCGCGCCAGATTACCGGTAAGGAGCCGTATCGCTGCTGGAGCGGCAGTGCGATGCTGAGTGCGAAGCCGTACGAGATCAGTGCGGCGAGGATCAGGAGCACGCCGATCGTGCTGCTGCGGCCTTCATGAAAACCGGGCAGCGCGACCAGAACGGCTCCGGTGACGCCGACCGTCAGGCCGATGGCGATGCCGCGCGAGGGAAGGCGGCGCCTGAGTGTGTATGTCACGAGCGCCGTGAAGAGCGGCACCGCTCCATTGAGCATCCCCGTCAACGCGGACGAGACGCGTTGCTCGGCATGCGGGAACATGCTCATCGGGAAGGCGAACCACACTACGCCGAGGAGCGCTACGGCAGCCCAGTCGCGCCGCTCGATTGGACGCCAGGTCGAAGGGAAGAGTGCCAGCGTTGCGAATCCGATCAGGATGCGCACGAACGTGACTCCGTCCGGTCCGATGGCGCGCAGTCCCTCTGCGATGAAGAGAAACGAGGTGCCCCAGATGATTCCCGGGATCGCCAGCAGCAGCCAGTCCGAGCGCTTCACGACGCCGCTCCGGCCTGATACCCGCCGGGCACGAGGCGCGCGGCAATGGAGAGACGATTCCAGGCGTTGATCGCGGCGGCGGCGAGCGTGAGGTCGCACAGTTCTTTCTCACTCAGGATCGCGCGGGCTGCTTCGTGAGTGGCGTCTGGAACGTGATCGCCGATGAGCGTGACCGCTTCGATCCAGCCGAGAGCGGCGCGCTCGCGATCGGTGTAGTAGGGCGATTCGCGCCATGCGTCGAGCGAGTAGAGGCGCTGTTCGCTTTCACCCAGCGCGCGCAGATCTTTCCAGTGCATGTCGATGCAATACGCGCAGCCGTTGATCTGCGAGGCGCGCAGGCGCACCAAATGAAGCAGCGATTCCTCCAGTCCGCATTGGGCGAGGTATTGGTCGAGTGCACCCATTGCGTCGTAAACGCCGGGAGAGACGCGGGCGTAATTGAGTCGTGTTTTCATGAGGTCTCCTTCCCGGTGAAGATAGTTTGTAGTTGTCCTGCCACATAGATCCATTTACGGTATTCTGGTTGGACCACTTCCGATGCCCCGACAGACCACCACGTTCGAGTTGATGCTGCCGCCGCGGGAGCCGCGGATGCCGGCGCGGCAGTGGCTGTATTCCGCATTGCGCGCGGAGATTCTCGAAGGGCGCTTGCGCCCCGGCGCGCGATTGCCGGGCACGCGCGATCTGGCCGCGCAGTACGGGCTGTCGCGCGGAACCATCGTCAGCGCATTCGAGCAACTGCAATCCGAGGGATACGTGGACGGGAGCGTCGGCTCGGGAACCTATGTCAGCAAGATCCTGCCCGATGAGCTGCTGAAGGCGCCGCGGCCGATCGCGGCGCACGCGACGTCGCAATCGCGATTGAAGCGCAGCCTCTCCGATTACGCGAAACGCCTGAACCTCACCACCACCGCCACGTTCGACATGCGCGCCACGCGTGCGTTCCGGACGGACCTGCCCGCGCTGGACCTTTTTCCGACGACGCTCTGGACGCAGATCGTCACGCGGCGCCTGCGCCGTCTCTCGGCCACGCAGCTCCTCGGCTCGGAGCCGATGGGATACCGGCCGCTGCGCAATGCCATCTCCGATTACCTCATCGCCTCACGCGGCGTGAAGTGCGAGCCGGAGCAGATCGCCATCGTCTCCGGAGTGCAGGACGCGCTCGATCTGGTGGCGCGGCTGATGCTCGATCCGGGCGATCGCGTGTGCATGGAGGAGCCGGGCTATCAGGGCGCGGCGGAGATATTCGCGAGCATCGGCGCGAAGGTCAGTGCCATTGCGCTCGACGATCAGGGAATGAAGGTGCCGCACGGACGGCTGCGCGCGGCGCGATTGATCTACGTCACGCCGGCGCATCAGTTCCCGATGGGCATGACGATGTCGTTGCCGCGGCGGCTGGAGTTACTGGAGTGGGCGCGGAGCTCCGGCGCGCTGATCTTCGAAGACGATTACGACAGCGAGTACCGCTACTCCGGACGGCCCGTTCCGTCGCTGCAGGGACTCGACGCGAGCGGGCAGGTGATCTTCTTCGGGACTTTCAGCAAAGTGCTGTTCCCATCGTTGCGCGTCGGCTATCTCGTGCTGCCGCCAGACCTCGTGCCGATCTTCACCGCGGCGATCTCCGCGACGCGTCGCCACGCGCCACTACTCGATCAGATCGTGCTGTGCGACTTCATCACCGAAGGACATTTCGGCCGCCATCTGCGTCGCATGCGGCAGATCTACGCCGAGCGACTTTCCGTGCTGCTGGAGAGTGCGCGCGAGCGACTGGCGGGGTTGCTCGAGATCTCCGATATCGAGGCGGGACTGCAAACCTCGGGTTGGCTGTCGCGCGGAATCACCGGCGACGCCGCCGCAAGAGCAGCGGCCTCACGAGGCGTGGACGTGGTGCCCTTGAATCGTCACAGTCGTCTGCCGATGGCGCGCGAAGGACTGCAATTGGGCTTCGCCGCCGTGGACGTGCGCGAGATCCGCCGCGGCGTCCGCGAGCTGGCTGTCGCGCTCGAAGGGCTTTGACCATCACCTCGCGTCGAGGTGCCAGCCGGGATGGAGCCACTTGCCGTCGCGCTTGACGAATACCTCAGTCAGTTGCCCGCGGACTTTCTCTTCCTTGGTGCCGACTGCGAATGTCACTTCGTAGCTTCCATAGAAAACGACCGTGTCGCCGAGATACTGCGCACGGGTTTCCGGGAAAGAAAGCGAGACCAGGCGGCCTCCCGATTCCTTGAAACCGCGTGAGGATTCGATCGTCGCGGCGCGGTTAGAGATCTCCGTGCCGTCCCAACCGATGCCGAGGAAGTCCTCCGGCAGCATAGCCCGCAACGCAGCCTCATCGCCGGCAAACCACGCCCGCCACGCAGCCTCGCGCAACGCGATCACGTCCGGATCGATCGGCTCAGTACCGTGGAGAGGAACGCAGAGCATCGCCAGAAGAACGAAAACGGACACAAAGATTCGCGGATAGCGCATGACATCAACCCTTTTTTGCGGCGGAGTCGGTCCGTCGCATCTCCGACAAGAACACGCGCCGATGCGGTTCCGTTCGTCGCGAGTCTTCCTGTCAGAAATGACAGTAGCGAGAGAGCCGCGAGGAGATCACCGACGGCTTGGCGATTTGACACGGCGGAGGCTCTCGGAAACCCGGACATGCGTGGCCAGATCCTGGCGGCGTTCTGCGTCCGTAGGCCAGCCATCAAGAAGAGTGTGCGCATGGTCGCGCAAATCGTCGCCGACCTGCAGGGCCTCAGCGGTAGTCATTCCCGCCTTCTGCGTGGCCCAACGTTGCCTCTTCGACTCCGCGACGGCCTGCCAATCCCGCCGGGCGAAAGCCACGATGTCCTCTCTCCTCATCAAATCAGAATAGCAAAAGTACAGGCGGTCGCGAGTCGTGGGATTCACGGACTATTTTTCACCGCCCCCTTGGAAAAGCCTTCCTCCTCCCCGGTCATCTTCCATTGAGAGGGGCATGACGCCCAATCCAATAACCAGTTTGACGGAGGATGACATGAGCTGCTGCGACGGATCGCTGATCTACATTTCGAACCAGACCTCGGGTAACAACGCCCAGACGTTCACGGTGCTTGCGACGAGCACGGACAACAGCACGGGGCTGTCGGGCATCGCCGTGGGCGACACGATTGCGCCGAACGGGTCGCTCAAAGGAAGCGTGCAGTCGGCCGATGGATCCAACGGCGCGGCCGAGGGGCAGATCCAGATCGGGTATGGCTCCTACACGTTCAACCTGAACTACGACTTCAAGCCGAAGAACGAGTTCGGGAAGTGCCCCTGCACGCCGAACGGCTCTTCCAGCCCGCAGACCGGAGGTCCGTACAAGATCAACGTCTCGAACACCAAGGGCGAGAACAGCGGCGCGGTCCTGAACTTCTACATCAACTCGTAGCACGTCCTGCGTCGCCGAGGAGCGGCGGGCCCTCCCGTCGCTCCAACGTTCCGTCGCTCCAGTGCTGTCCCGCGGAGGTTTGAGATGAACCCATCGACCTGGATGAATGACACGACCGCGATTCACGATCTGCCGTTGCGGCGGATCTGTCTTCCTACGACACACGATTGCGGTACATACCAGCTCACCAATCCGATGGTCGGTGCGCCCGGCCTTCCTCCCGAACTGGTGCCGGTCTACAACAACCTGCCGAAACTGGCGCAGCACTTCGAAGGCATCTATTACGAGAAGATCGGTGATGTGCTGGCCGCCACGACGATCGCGGTTGGCGCAGGCATCTTCGAAGCGGTGAAGGGTCTGGCCACATCGACCACATCGAGCATCGGACAGCAGCTCGCCGCCGGCATTCGCGGACTGGATCTGCGCATTGCGAAGAGCGACGACGCGTTCTACACCTATCACGGTCTGCGCGGTACGCCATTGAGCGATGTGCTGAGCGAGATCGCGTCGTTTCTGCAGCAGCCGGGCGGTGAAATTCTGTACGTGACGTTCGGTCACTACGAAGGTTTCCGCGCCGGCACGTCGAGTGAGACGACACTGCTGCAGCAGATCGATAGCGCGCTGGGTGCGTTCGCGTTTGCGCCGCAACTCGATGGAAGTACGATCACGAACGATGTCTTCAATGAGACGTGGCAGCAGATCGTGACGCTGAGCGGCACGTCCGCACAGGCGTCGCGCGTGGTGCTCGTCAATGGCGAGAGCAGCGCGGCATCGGGCAATTTCTGGCCGATGTCGTACAGCCCGCCGGACAGTACGAATCAAGGCATGGCCATCTACGGCGCGTACACAAATACGACGGATCTGAACACGATGCTGCAAGGGCAGACCGCGAACTTCGCGGCGGCGCAGAGTGCGCAGCTTCCGTTCGCGCTGTACATGACGCTCACGCCCTCGGGCACCGATTACACGGAAGTGATCGTGAACGACATCGCGGAGCAGATCGAAGTACTCGGTGGTCAGTTGCAGGCGGAGTACCGCGGGATTGTGAAGATCCTCGGCGAGATCCTGGAGGGGATCGGCGAGAAGCTGGAGATCCGCGTTCCGGTGAAGTCGGGCTTTCGCACGCTGGCGGAGCTGGCGGGGGACGTCGACGGTCAACTCGACGCCTACGTGCAGCAGTATTTCGCGCCTGCGCCAGGTCAGCCGAACGCCGTCTCGATGATCTATCTCGACTTTTACGAGACGACGAACGTGGTGGATCTGGCCATCACTCTGAGCTGCAGCGGCACCTAGTGTCGTTGCACACGATACTGAGCCATGAGCGCGGTTGCAGGAATCGACAGCGGATCGGACCGCGGCGTAGGATGTTCCGCGGGTCCGTTCTCCGCGATGAATCCGAGGGAGCTCTTCGAGTCGAACCTGTCGACGATCGACAGAATTGTGGCCACGGTTTGCCGCCGCGCGCGCATTCGCGGCGCCGACGCCGAGGACTTCGCATCGACGGTGCGCGTCGGCCTGCTCGAAAATGACTGCGCGATTCTGCGCAAGTACGAGGGACGGTCGTCGCTGCCGGCGTACCTGACCGTGGTCATCTCGCGCATGCTGTCGGACGAGCGGATTCAGTCGAGAGGGCGTTGGTATGCATCGAACGAAGCAGAGCGGCTCGGACCGGCGGCGGTGCTGCTGGAGACGCTTCTGCGGCGCGACCGCCGATCGATGGAAGAGGCCTTGCCGATCGTGAGCAGCGCCTATCCGGAGATCACGCGTGCGGAGGCCGAACGGATCGCGGACCGGCTTCCGCTGCGCAGTCCGCGTCCGCGCTTCGTGGAGCTCGACGACGCGGAGCTGCCGCCGATCGCGGCCGCGGAGACTGCGGATGAAAGCATCATCATGGCGGAGCAGCAGCGGTTGTCGCAGCGCACGGCGCGCGTGGTTCGAGAGACGCTGGCGTCGTTTTCACTGGAAGACCGGACGCTCGTGCGCCTGCACTTCGGATCGTCGATGAGCATTGCCGACGTTTCGCGGATGATGCGTTTGCCGCAGCGTCCGTTGTATCGCCGTCTGGAACGGTCGCTGGCGGCGTTTCGAAGCGCGTTGCTCGAGGCGGGCGTGGACGCCGGCTCGGTGCGCGAGCTGATCTCGAGCGCAGTCAATGAGGAGATGGACTTCGGATTGCCGCCGCCAATCCCGTTCAGGTTGAGGGAAGAGGCATGAGCGAAGAACCGATGGGCACCCACTGCCCCGACGCGGAGACGCTGGCTGCGTTTGCCGAAGGACGGCTGGCGCGCCACGAGATCCCGGTCATCGCTCAACATCTCGAGACCTGCCGGTCGTGCAGGTTCGCGCTGGAAGCGGTAAACGAGACCGTTGCGGACAAACGTCCCTTTCGACCGATGGTCTGGCTGGCGGCGGCCGCGTTGATCGCGATCGCGTTTCTGGCCATTCCGCAATTGCGCTCGCTCGTGGGCCTTCGTTCCGAATCGCCGATGGATCGGATCGTCGAGCTTGCGCCGAGATCTGCCCGTCTTTCCGAGGCGCGGTTGTCGGCTGGTGTGCCGTGGGCTGCCTATCGCGGACCCGAGCGTGTTGCAGATGGCTCGGGGGAAGGCTCGGGCGGCGCGGAGCGGCTGAAGCTCGGCGGCGCCGTGGGCGAGATCGTCGAGCGCGCCGACCACGAAAAGTCGGCGGAGCTTCAACACGCGGCCGGCGTGGGCCTGGTGATGATCGAGATGCCGCTCGACGCGATCACGCGGCTGCGCGCGGCGACGGATCTCGATCCGAAAAATGCAAAGGCGAGGAGCGATCTCGCGGTCGCGCAATATGCCGCGGCGCTGCGGCTCGATCGCCCGTCGCTGTATCCCGAGGCGCTGGCGTCGGCCGATGCGGCGCTGCGCGTCGATCCGAAACTTCCGGAGGCGCTGTTCAATCGGGCTCTGATTCTGGAGCGCCTCGGCCTGACGACAGAAGCACGGCAGGCGTGGAACGCGTATTTGAATGTTGATCCCGCGTCGCCGTGGGCGATCGAAGCGCGCGAGCGGCTTCGCGCGCTGCCGGCATCGACGAGTGAAGAACGATTCAGGAAAGACATGCCGCGACTCGAGCGCGCCGTTGCGAACGGCGACGCCACGACGGTAGCCGAGGTCGTCGAACTTCACCGGCAATTGAGCCGCACGACCGCGGAGACGCTGACGCTCGGCGAGTGGGGCCGCTCCGGAAATGCGCAACTGCTCGATGTCGCGCGAGCGATCGGCGTCGCGCTGCAACGCACGTCCGGAGAAACGTTGCTGTGCGATGCGGTGGCCGCCATCGATTCCGCGAACGCGTCGCAGCGCGCTGAACTCGCTGAAGCGCATGCTGCGTATCTGCGCGGGCGTCTCGCGTACAGCCGGAATGAGCCGGCCGCCGCGGAGCCAGATCTTCGTCGCGCGGCGGCGTTGTTCGCCGCGAACGGGAGTCCGCTGTCGAGTGTCGCGCGCTATTTCGCTGCGTGTGTGCGCTTCGATCAGAACGATCTCGAGACGGCGCGCGCGGAGCTGACGGCGTTGCTCGCCGAGGTGGATCGGCGGCCGGAGCACATGGCCCTCGGCGCGCAGGTGCGCTGGCAGCTCGCGCTTTGTGCGATGAGCGACGACGACTGGCAGGGCGCGCTGCCCCTTCTCACGTCAGCGCGCGACGCGTTCGTCCGCCTCGGCGAGCGCAGCAACGGCGGTTTTCTCGACGCGCTCATTGCCGACGCGCATGCGGCGCTCGGCCGCGCCGATGACAGTTGGCAGGCGCGCATCCGTTCGTTCGCGGTCCTGAGCGCCGAGGGACGGCCGACGCGGATGCCGGTCAGCCTCGGCGCTGCGGCACGCATGGAACTGCGCGCGGGACGGCTCGAGGAAGCGCGCTCCATCCTCCAGATCGAAGAATCGATGAATCGCGCCGCGGGCAATGCGGTGCTGCTCGCGAACACGCTCGTGCGCGAAGCGGCGCTCAGCGCGCGGATCGGCGATGAACCAATCGCGTCACGGAAGGCGAATGAAGCAGTGAGTGTCGCGCGGAACATCAGCGATGCAGCGCTGCGACTGCGGGCGATGATCGATGCGGACTTCGCGATGGGTGTTGCCATGCTGACGACGGATCCGGCTCGCGCCCGTACGCATCTCTCGAAATCGATCGAAGGCTACCAGTCGATCGAACGCCCGCTGTTCCTGCCGGAGCCATATCTGCTGCGCGCACGTGCAGCGCTGGCGATGGGTGCCCAGGAGGAAGCGCTGCGCGATGTGGAGCGCGGCATCGCGGAGCTCGAACGGCATCGCGTCTATTTCGCGGGATCGGTGGTTGGCCTGGGGATCTTCGACGCGGGCCGCGAGCTGTATCGACTGGCGATTCGAGTGAGCGCAGATCGTGGCGATGCGGCGTCGGCGTTTGCCTATGCCGAGCGTTCGCGCGCGCACATCGTTGCAGATGGTGCGCAGCCGGATGTGATCTCCGCGGACGAGTTGCGCGAGCGTCTGGCCGGGAGCGGAGCGGCGGTGCTGGAGCTGGTCGCGCTCGACGACGAAGTCCTGGCGTTCTGCATCACTGAAATCGGCCTGACGTTGAACCGCCAACGCGTGGCGCGATCGCGCCTCGCGGAGATCAATGATCCCGAAGAACTGTATGACCTGCTGATTCGACCGTCGGAAGCAAGCTTTGCGCGTGCGCGGCAATTGATCATCGTGGCCGATCCGCTCATCGACGGTGTGCCATTCGCAGCGCTGCGCGACTCGCGCGCGAATCGCTATCTGGTCGAGCGCGTTCCGGTGGCGATGGCGCCGAGTGCGAGCTCGCTGCGTGTGGATCGCGATCGCGCATCGCGTCAATCGGTCGTCGCGGTGGCGTTGCCGTCCGGCGCGCGCGGAAACTCCGTGGCATTGCCGCAGACGCATCGCGAGCTGTCCGAGATCGCGCAGCTCTATCGCGAATCGATCGAGCTCGATGCGAACGACGCGACGTTCCCCGCCTTTCAGCATCGTGCCGCGCGCGCGGATGTGATCCACATCTCCGGCCACACCGAGCGGCAGGCCGGCGCCGGCGATTCCGCGCTGGTGTTCACGAACGAGCGTGTTTCCTGGAAGAGCATGGCGGCGACGCCGTTGCTCTCGCGGCCTGTGGTCGTGCTGGCGGCGTGTGAAACGCTGCGCCGGCCTCACTCGCCGCAGACGTTTGCGCTCAGTCTCGGAGGCGGTTTCCTCGCCGCCGGTGCCTCGGATGTGATCGGAACGCTCACGCCGGTAGCCGACAACGAAGCGCGCGCATTTTTCGGGATGGTGCATCGGCAACTGCAAGGAAGCGGCGACGTGGCCGAGGCGCTGCGCCGCGCGCAACTGGAAGCGCTGTCCGCGGAGAGCTCGAGCGGATCGCGACTGCCGTGGCGCGCGGTGGCGCTGCTCACCAATCGCATTCCCCGCCAGCAAAGCTGAAAGGACGAAATCATGGGAACGATCAAGATCTACTTCGTCGGCATCTGCACGCACATGCACCTCATCGAGAGCGAGCTGCCCGGCTATCAACACCGCGTGGTCCTGGTGAACGGACGGGTCCCGAGAATGATCAACAAGACGCCGATCCCCTCGCACAATCCAACGCTGCGCATATCTGCAAGCGACATAGTCCTGAACGGAGAGCCGGCCAAATCAGAGGTCAATCACGTGATCGAGTGGGACCTGATGGGAACCTATGCCTCGGTTGCGAACGGAATCGGTGAGTTGACCTACGACGCCACCTTCGAGTGCTGCATCCCGCATTTGAAAGTGCTCACGCCCGACCTGCCCGGGCCATCCCCGGAAGTCGTGCTGGGAGCCGATCCTCAACGGGCCTCGTGCTATTTCAATGTCACGCACGGCAACTTCAGCGCCGGTTACATCGCAAACGGTGCCTCGATCGCGGTGCTCACCGTCACGACCACAGACGAAGAGCCGATTCTGCAAGTCCGTAAGTTCCGCGAAACGACCATCCAGGACATCCGCCTGCGCTCCGGAGCGGAGATCGCCTTCATGAACGCCGGCAC
>JALYJW010000021.1 GCA_030775085.1 Acidobacteriota bacterium
TTTCTGGCCGTCGTCGCGCTGGCGATGCTGCTACTCTACCGGGTGTATGTTCACCACACTCGGACCGCGCCGTATGTCGATGATGGCCCGGCCATCGTCGGTCTGGACGCCAATTTCGCCCCGGTCTTTTCCTGAAATGGCGAATGGCGATGTGGCATGCGCGCTGCTATTAGCCCTGCGCAGGGAGAACAAATAACATCATGCGCACAATCACTCAAGCTGCCGCTCCTGTCGCGATCCTCGTGGCGTTGCTCGCGATCAGCCCGGTGGCTGCCGCAGTCGAGCCCCAGGCCACCGATCTCACCAGTGAGTTCCGCGCGGCGGGTGCAACTCTCGAAGGCCTGAAGGTTTACGAGATCTCCGGAATCGTGCTCATCCGCGGTCGCGCCGCGAACAAGGCGCAGGCCGAAGAGCTCGGCCGTCTCGCCCAGTCCCTCGGCTACACGCGCGTGGCCAACCTGGTGCAGATCGTCGAAAACCGCGATGAGGAGATCACCCGTCGCGCCGAAATGGAGCTGAGCGTGAACCGCTCACTCGACGGCTGCAAGTTCCGCGTGACGTCCGAGCAGGGCAATGTCCGCGTGGCCGGCGTGGTGTTGCATGAGCTGCAGAAAGATGTGGCGGCGCAGGTTCTCCGCAACGTCCGCGGGATCCGCTCGGTGGAATTCGATCTCACGCGCTTCTAGAAATTTAGACTGCTCCAATGAAAACGCGGGCCCGGCAACGGGCCCGCGTTTTTTGTTTCACAGAAGCGAGCTTCCTCACCGCACCGTGCGAATCGCAAACCGCACTTTCGTGCCGCCTTCGATCGTGTCGGTTCCCTGGATGGTGTGCGCCGCCAGCACGCTCAGGTAGACGTCGTAGTCGCCGAACGTGATCGCGGACTCGGTGCCGATGCCTGCGTCGAGCACCGGATCGCCGAGGCTGCTGGTCTCGAAGCCGACGGCGCCGACGCCGACGTAACCGATGCCGTAAAGAGTGTTCCAGTACAGCCGGCCGAGCTTGTAGCTCTTGTTGCGGAAGATCGGCACGAACAGCTCGTTCGTGAGATGGACTTCCTGCGTTCCGATCTCGTCTTCGCCCGAGGAGATCGATTTGAGCGCCTCGCGCCCGCCGAGACGGAAAAGCTCGTACTGCGGGACGTTGTACTTTTCCCACTCCGGAATCGGATCGATCTCGCCGTCTCCGTCGCGGTCTCGCGGCACGGGCGCCGGATCGACTACGTCGCGCGAGAGGAACGAGCCGACGTGCAGTCTGAAGAAGAGGAACGACGTCGAGGTGAGATCGAAGCGGTGCAAGCCCTCGGCTTCGAATTTCGTGTAGGTGTAATCGCCGGTGGCCACCGTGGCGGCCTGCGTGATCGCGGCGGCCAGGCCCGTACGTTGCGGCCCGATCTCGCGGAATGCCGTCAGCACGGGAGTGATGCGGCCGCGCTGCTCGCCGGCGATGGCGTTCATCCGCTCGTCGAACTGCGTGCCGTATTGATAGGCGATCTTCGCGTAGATGTTGTTCTTGCGGTTGTCGGGACGGTCGGTGTCTCCGAAGGTCAGCCGGTCGTCCTGCAGGAGAAAGAAGTATCGGTTGCTGTAGTCCTTCGGCACGCCGATGAGCAGCAGGCCGCCGCGCACGCGCTCGAACTCCTTGTCGCTGTCGTCGGTGAGATCGGGAAAGGAGATCGAGTCGAACACGCCGATGCGGTAGGTGTAGTTGCGCGCGTAGTACTTGTAGCGGAGGAAGGTCGAGATGTCGCCGTTCACGAACTCATAGTCGATCTGGCTCTCGAACAGGACGTTGCGGATCAGTTTCCGCAGGCGGACGCTGGCTTCGCCCTCCGGAAGGTAGATGTTGACGGAAGGAAGGGTGTCGCGCCGTTCATACGTCGCGCTGGCCGCATCGGAGAGCGTGCCTGCGGGCGGAGGGGTGGTCTGCGGCGGCGGCGGCGGAGGAGGCGCCGTTTGCTGCGCATGCACCGCCGAGGACGCAAGAATTACCGTAAGTGCAAGCGCCAATCGTCTGTTCGCCATGATCGAAAACCGGTCCTTTTCCGGCGGGCACAGTTATAACGCCTCACTCAAGCTATGGTAAAGTCAAGCACTTGAGGTCTTTACGGTAAAGGCCTCCGATCTCTCTGGCACACGTTTTGTAGCGGCGCGGGCATTGTAGCTGCGGACCTCGACCGTGCGAGTTGTTTTTAGGAGGTGTCATTTGTTGCGTAACCAGCATCGACTGCTGATTCCCCTGCTTTGCATTGTTCTCTTCGGCGCCACGTTAGCCCAGGCGCAGGAGATTTCTCGTGAAGATCAGCTGCGGTTCTTCGCTCCGACTCATTCGGGGCAGACCGGCCTGTTCGATACCGTGACGGCGGACACCCTCCGTCAGGGTACCTGGTCGTTTGGTGTCTACTTCAACGACTGGGATCTCACCGCCGGTGAGGCTCGTGATCTCGCGCCTCCCTCGGCGCGCGAGTATCAGGACATGAGCTACGACCTCTATCGCCTCAGCGCTTCCGTCGGCGTCGGTCTGACCGACCGATGGGAGATCAGCGCGATGCTCCCCTGGGATCGCATCGTCAGCAACGGCGGGGATCGCGTTGGATTCATCAACGGATACCTGCACGAAGGCGAGTTCACCGAGACCGGACTGGGCGCAGTGCGCCTGGCTACCAAATTCGGTCTCAGCCCGATCGACAGCCCGACGCGCTTCGCTCTTTCAGCGTTCGTCGATCTGCCGACCGGCGATGACGACAGCGGGATCGCCACCGGCGGCACCGACTTCGGTATCGGCGGTCATGTGACTCGCGGCATCGGAACGCTGTCGGCCAAGTACATCGCCCGCGGCGATCGCGAAGGCGACGATCTGTTCGGAGCCGTTTCGGATGTTTCCATCCCGAACGAGGTCCGCCTCGACGCTGGCCTGAACATCCCGCTGGCCCGGTTTGGCACCACGAACTGGATCAGTGAGCTCAACACGGTCTGGTACACGGGCGGCGATCGCGCGCCCGACAATCCGATCTTCCTCGTGAGCGGCCTGCGCCACTGGTTCGGCACGAGCGGATGGTCGCTCAGCGCCGCGGCTCGCTGGAATGTCGCCAAGTTCGCCGACAACAATGATGAGTGCCGTTTCACGGAGCTCGACGACTGCGGCCTTTCCGGCCTGGTCGGTCTGACCTTCGCGCCGCTGGCATTCGCCGCTCTGGCGCAGCCGCCTCCGGCACCGGCCCCGATGCCGGAACCGCCTCCGGAGCCTGCACCGGTCCAGCCGCCTGAGGAGCCCGTTGCTCCGCCGCGCGCCCCGCAGGAGCTTCGTACCGACGAGATTCACTTCGAGCCGGGCTCGGCACGTCTGACCAATATCGCCAAGGCCATCCTCGACGAGGTTGCGCTCCGCATGAAGCAGGAGCCCTCCGCGACGGCGCTGGTCATCGGCTACACCGACGATCGTGAGAACACCGGACCGAATGCGGACCTCGACCGCCGCCGTGCCGAAGCCGTGCGCGACTACCTCGTGACGCGCCATGGCATCGACCCGTCGCGCATCACCGTCGAAGGCCGCGGCACGTCCGACCCGGCCGGCGACAACACGACCGCGGAAGGCCGTCTGCGCAACCGCCGCGTGGTGATCCGCCTCATCCTGCCGTAACGTTTGAAGTTGCATTGACCTGAAAACGCCCCCGCGGTTCACTGCCGCGGGGGCGTTGTTTTTTCGAGTTGTTCCGGAGATCTATGCGCCGTATTGCCTGTGCTCTCTTTCTCTCGATTCTGACCGCGTGTGCCGGCACGGCGCCGCAATCAACACCGCCTGCGACCGCGCCTGCGAAACCATCCGCGCATCCGGCTCCGTCGCGACCGGCGAATGCGCTCACGCCGGTGGCGTCGCTGCCGCGGACGATCGCCGAGCCGATGGTCGAGCCGCGCATCCGCGTTGGTCTGCTCAGCGATCAATCGACGATCACCTTTCCGCGCACGACCGACGGCTACTATCTCGTTTCGGAGAAGGGTCCGTCGCTTCTGCGCCGTGGGTTCACCGCTACGGCGCCGCTCGCCAATGCAACGGTGCGTTACGCGGTGCAGGTCAGCGCCATCTCCGATCAGTCGAGTGCGCAGACTCTGGTCGAGAAGATCCGCACCGAGACCGGCTTGCGCGTCGACACGGTGTTCGATGTCGCGAACGGCCAGTACAAAGTGATCGCCGGCGATTTCGAATCATCCGATACGGCCACGCCGGCCCGCACGAATCTCACCGAGCGCGGTTACGGCAAGGATCTGCTCATCGTGCGGCGTCCCTCCGATCAGACGTTCGAGCGCCGCATCGTGGTCATCGACGATGAAGGCGACCAGTTCACGTTCGACGGGCCGGCGCTGATCGTGATGCCGGCCACCGCCGCAACGCTCGTCATCGATAAGCAACCGTATCGCTCCTCGGCGCGGTTGTTCATCAACGCCCGCGGTCTGCTCAACGTGATCAATGACCTCAACTTCGAGGAGTATCTCTACGGCGTGGTGCCGGCGGAGATGGGGCCGTCGATTTACGACGAAGTCGAAGCGCTGAAAGCGCAGGCGGTGGCCGCGCGCACGTACGCAATCCGCAACCTGCGGCAGTTCGAGAGCGAGGGATACGACATCTGTCCCGGCCCGGCCTGTCAGGCGTACAAAGGCTTTGCCGCGGAGCACGAGCTCTCGACACGCGCCGTACGCGAGACCGCGGGAATCATCGTCACCATCGGCGGCAAACCGGCGGACACGCTCTACAGCGCCACATGCGGCGGCGAGACGAGCGATGTGGCCACGATGTTTCCCGGCCGCAACGATGCGCACCTCAAACGTGTGAAGTGTGTGGAGCTCGAAATGCTCTCGCTCGCCGGACGCGCCGACAGCGGGTTGCTGTCCGCGCAGCAGGTGGACGCGCGCCTGTTCACGGCGCTGGCGCGACTGAAAGAGCCTTCGAGCTGGAGCGCGCGCGACGTGTCGAACGCCACCGTGGCGGCCATGCACCTGGCCGGATGGACGGAAATGAACCATGCGTCGTCGGCGGCTGTCGCCGCGCCCACCTCCTCGCGTCGCGGCGATGTGCTCGAATACCTGGCCGTGGTGATGGGGCTCGATCGTGCCGGCCGCGTCCTCACGATGCCGGAAGACCGGCGCTACTACTTTCCGCAGACGGCCAATCCGGAGGCGGTGCAGTATCTCGTCGCGTCATTCCTGACGAAGTACGGGATCGAGCCGGCGCAGTACATCGATCGCATCTCGCTCGATCAGGCCATGCCGCGCGAGGAGCTGTATGCGCTGCTCCTCTCCTGGATCCGCGAGCACGGTGTGCTCACGAACGCCGAGGGAAAGATCCTCACGCTGCAAAGCCGCCGTGTCACGCTCAAGCAGAAAGGGGAAACCACCGCACACACGCTGCCCGCCGGCATTCCGATCTTCCGCAAGCTCGGCGATCGCTTTCAGGAGTACGCCAGCGTTCCCATCCTGATCGGCGATCGGATGACTGTGCTGCTGTCACCCGAGAAGAAACCGGTCGCGGCAATCGTGCAGGCCAACTACGACGGCGCGGCCTTCGATCGCACCTCGAGCTTCTCGAACTGGACGCGCAGCTATCGCGCCGACGAGCTCGTGCCGGCCATCAACCGCCGCCAGCCGATCACGCAGCTCGTCGACATCCGTCCCGTGTCAATCGACGCATCGCAGCGCGTCGTGGAGCTCGAAGTCACGGCCGAGGGGGGAAGGAAGTTCATGCTGCGCGGCCTGCCGATTCGCTGGTCGCTCAACGTGCCGGACAACCTCTTCGTCTACGACAAGACCCGCGACCCGGACGGCGTGGACCGCTACACGTTTTACGGAAAAGGCTGGGGCCACGGCACCGGAATGTGCCAGGTCGGCGCCTACGGCATGGCCTTCCGCGGCTGGACCTTCGACCGCATTCTCAGGCACTACTACACGGGCGTGGAAGTGACGCGGGTGCAGTGATGGTGTTGGCGGACGTGTGGACCAGTGGACGTTGTGGACTTGGTGGACTGAGTGGACCTGCGAGACGTGTCCACTGGTGTCCACAAAGTCCACTCAGTCCACAAAGTCCACTCAGTCCACGTCCACAGCCCCGTCCACAGCCCTCACGGCTCCCGCCCCAGAATCAACGTCGCCAGCGCCACCGCCACCCGCCGATCGAGCGCATCGCTCTTCAGCTCGAGAACATCGAAGGCACCGTGCTCGTCCGGCCTCCGGAGGATGCGGCCGGCGGCGAGGCCGCCGTATTCGATGCGGAAGTTGGTCTCGAAGCGGCGGCTGAATTTGCCGAGGACTTTGCGCATCATGGCGCGCGTCCACGACTCTTCCACCGCCTCGGCGAGCAGTCGTCCTTCCTGCAGGATTCTCCAGCGATGGCGGCCGACCCGCGAGAACGCGGTCTTGCGCAGCTCGCCGAGCGCGGCGCCGTTCGGCGCGGCCACGATGTAGCTCACGCCGGGGTGCGTGGCTCGCTGGGAAATGGTCAGCGCCGGATGATGCTCGTCGTACAACGTGACGTTGACGCGTGGCACGAGCATCGCGATGACAAACGCGAAGATCAGCGTCAGAACCAGCGCGACCATGGCGCGCGCCGGCGAGTTTTCGGCGATGAGGAACATCACGGCCGCAAGACCGGCCAGCGTGACGATGCCGGACACGAACGCCGCCACGATTCCGGCCACGCTGGCGAAACTCCGGTACGAGAGCAGCACCTTCCCGTCGTCGCCGCGGATGTTCGCCACTTCGCCCGCGCGCAGACCGGTGGTGAAGCGATAGCGCGTGTGTGAGAACGGTCCGGCGATCTCAGACGTGGATTTCAGTCCCCTCTCCCCTCCGGGGAGAGGGCTAGGGTGAGGGGCGGCACTAGCGATCGGTGTGTTAACCGGCACAGGCCGTGGAGCGGGAGCAATCGGTTCGGTGGGCGGCTCGTGCGCGCTGGTTTCGGCAGGGATTTGGGACGGGACATCGACAACCGCCGGCGTCACTCCGCTTTTTTTTTTAGCTCGGCCGGGTCCAATTTCTCGTGAGGGACGGTCTGCAGGTTGACGCGCTCGATGGTCGACGTCGGCAGCAGGTCTCCGATGTCCTCGGTGGGCGGGGGAGGGACGGGCTGATCGAACGGTTCAGCTGCTGCCATCGGTGCCGCTTCCGACTCTGTGGGCAGCTCCTCGGAGAAGCGTCCGTAGGTATTTCCCATGCGCAGTCTCGCGCCGTGCGTGAGCGGCGCGACTCGGATGCGCTTACCGTTGACGTACGTCCCATTCGCGCTGGCGAGGTCGTGCAGAACGAAAAACCCGCGCTCGAAGACGATCTCGCCATGATGGCGGGAGACCTTCGGATCGCGCAGGATGATGTCGTTGCCAGGGTCCCGCCCGAGTGTGAACGGGCGATGCGTCTGCAACCGGTAGCTTTTCTCCGCGCCGTCGAGGCCGACGAAGAAGATTTTGGCCATTCGCGGCGATTCTAGCTTACTTGCCGTTCGCGGCCGATTTCCGTCACCAGCTCTTCCACCGTCAATGGCTTGGTCAGCCACGAGCGGATCCGCGCCGGGAGGATGGTCGGAGCGGGCTGTCCGCTGATTACGATGATCTCGATAGCCGAGTCCGATTTCTGCAGATCGAGACGCTCCACGACCTCGCGCCCATCCATGAGCGGCATCATCCAGTCCAGCAGAATGAAATCAGGGCGCTCCGTGGCCACACGATCCACCGCCTCGGCACCGTTCGCCGCCAGCTTCACTTCGAACCCGCGTTGGTTGAGCCCGATGGCGTACAACCGGCGCACGTCCGCGTTGTCGTCCACCAACAACACCTTCCGTTTCGCGGTAGCGCTCATGGTGTCCGGACGGCTGCAGGTTGTAGGCCATGAAACGCGGCGGGGAGTCGCAAAGTCTCAAAGTCGCAAAGTCTCAAAGAGGTGCCCATCTACTCCTTTGCGACTTTGAGACTTTGCGACTTTGAGACCCCCCCGTTTTACTGCCGACCGCCGACCCGCCGGCTCGCCCTGTGATATTCTCCCGCGCGCCTCGCAGACCTGCGACCAGGGCGCTTCCTATGAATGTAAAAAAACGTTTGCTGGATGGTGCGCGGATGAACCGCGCGATCCGTCGTATGGCCATCGAAGTCGTGGAGAAGAATCGCGGGGTGAAGGATCTGATGATCGTCGGGATCCGTAGCCGGGGAGTTCCCATCGGCGAGCGGATGGTTCGCGAGATCGAGGAGATGGAAGGACAGGCCGTACCGTTCGGCATCCTCGACATCACGCTCTATCGCGACGACCTGACGACGGTCGCTCCGCAGCCGGTGGTGAAGCCCACCAAGCTGCCCGAGCCGATCGACGACAAGATCATCGTCCTGGTCGACGACGTGCTCTACACCGGCCGCACCGTGCGGGCTGCACTCGACGCCCTCATCGACTTCGGCCGCCCCAAGCAGGTCATGCTGGCCGTCCTCATCGACCGCGGCCATCGCGAGCTTCCCATCCACGCCGACGTCATCGGCAAGACCGTTCCCACCGACGCGGAAGAAGTGATCAAGGTGAAGCTCACCGAGACCGACGGCGAGGACGAAGTGCTGATCATGGAGAAATGACAGTCGCAAATCTCAAAGTCGCAAAGGAGTGCTCCGTTGTGGGCGGGCGGGCCTTTGAGACTTTGAGACTCTGAGACTCCCCGCATGCGCACCCCCACTTCCGCCCTTCGCTCGAAAGACCTCCTCGGGATCGAGACGCTCACTCCCGAAGAGATCGAGCTGATCCTCGATACGGCGGAAGGGTTCAAGGAAGTCAGCGAGCGGCCTGTGAAGAAAGTGCCCGCGCTGCGCGGGCAACTGGTCATCAATCTCTTCATGGAGGCGTCGACGCGTACGCGCGTGTCGTTCGAGATCGCGGAGAAGCGGCTCTCCGCCGATACGCTCAATTTCGCCGCTTCGGGGTCCGCGGTCGAGAAGGGCGAGACGCTCATCGACACGGCCGACAACCTCGTGGCCATGCATCCGAACATGATCGTCATCCGCCACAAGCATCCCGGCTCGCCGAAGATGCTGGCGGACCGTTATCCGAACATCGCCGTGATCAACGCCGGCGACGGCGCGCACGAGCATCCCACGCAGGCATTGCTCGATGCGTTCACCATCCGTGAGCGCCTGGGTCGCCTGCAGGGCGTGAATGTGACCATCGTCGGCGACATCAAGTACTCGCGCGTGGTGCGCTCGAACATTCACCTGTTGAACAAGATGAAGGCTAACGTGACCCTTGCCGCGCCTCCAACGCTTCTGCCGGCGGAAGTGGAGAAGATGGGCGCGCGCGTCGTTCACAACCTCGATGAAGCGATCGAAGGCGCCGACGTAGTGATGATGCTGCGCATCCAACTCGAGCGTCAGGGGAAGCTGAGTTTCCCCTCCTTGCGGGAGTACTACAACACCTTCGGCCTCACCCGCGAGCGGCTGCGCAAGGCGAAGAAGGGCGTGTTGGTCATGCATCCCGGACCGATGAATCGCGGCGTCGAGATCGCGTCCGACGTCGCCGACGATCCAAACTACTCCGTCATTCTCGAGCAGGTCACGAACGGCGTGGCCGTACGCATGGCAGTGTTGTACTTGCTCGGCGCGGCGCAGGGAACCGAATGAATCTGCTCATCACGAACGCCCGCGTCATCGATCCCTCGCAGGAGATCGACGCCAGTCTCGACATCCTGATCGAGGACGGCGCGATTGCGCGCGTCGACAAGAAAATCAAGGCCGCGCATGTCGAGACCATCGACGCTGCGGGCCTCGTCGCCACACCTGGTTTCATCGATTTGCACACGCATCTGCGCGAGCCGGGTCAGGAGCACAAGGAAACGATCGCCACCGGCACGCGTGCGGCGGTCGCGGGCGGCTACACGGCGGTCTGTGCCATGGCCAACACCATGCCGCCGAACGACGAGCGCGCGGTCACGGAAATGATGCGCGCCGAGGCGGCGCGGAACGGTTGGTGCCGCGTCTACCCGATCGGTGCGGTGAGCAAGGGGCTCAAAGGCGAAGAGCTGGCGGAACTGGCGGATCTGCACGCCGCCGGTTGTGTCGGCGTCAGCGACGATGGCAAGCCGATCTGGAACGCGCAGCTCATGCGCCGCGCGCTCGAATATTGCTCGATGCTCGGCATGCCGCTCATCGCGCATGAAGAAGACGCGAACCTCGTCGAAGGCGGCGTGATGCACGAGGGCTATTACTCGACGCTGCTCGGCCTGCGCGGGATTCCCGCGGCCTCCGAGGAGACGCTCGTGGCGCGCGACGTCATCCTGGCGCGACTGACCAACGCCCACGTCCACATCGCGCATCTCTCCACGGCGGGCGCCGTCGATGCGGTGCGCCGTGCGCGCGCGGAAGGGGTGAAGGTGACGTGCGAGGTGACGCCGCATCACATCGCCCTCGGCGATGAGGCCGTGCAGTCCTTCTCGACGAATCTCAAGATGAATCCGCCGCTGCGGAGCGAAATGCACCGCCAGGCGCTCATCGAAGGCATCGCCGACGGTACGGTCGACGCCATTGCCACCGATCACGCGCCGCATCACTTCGACGAGAAGAACGTCGAGTTCGATCTGGCTCCGTTCGGCGTGACCGGACTCGAGACCGCGTTCCCGGTCTGCTACGACCGCCTCGTGCGCAGCAAAGCGATCGGACTCTCGCGTTTGATCGAGCTGTTTTCCTCTGGTCCGGCGCGCATCTTCGGCCTGCCCGGCGGCACGCTGCGGAAGGGGAGTTTCGGCGACGTCACGCTGCTCGACCTCGGCGCGCGCTACGAAGTGCGCCAGTTTCACTCCAAAGCCGCGAACTCTCCGTTCGCCGGCCAGACCATGCACGGACGCGCGGTGACGACCATCGTCGGCGGCGTCGTGAAGCACGACATGCGGGATGCCATTCAGGCCGGTCCCAAAAAACGATCGGCAAAGAAATGACGGAACAGAGCATGAAGCGAATCGTCATCGTCGACGACTCGGTGTCGTATTGCGATCTCTGGTCGAACTTCCTCGGCGAGCGTTACGCCGACATCGCCCGCATCGAGACCTACAGCCATCCGTACGACGCGTTGCCGAAGATCGACGACTCCATCGACCTGCTCATCGTCGATCTGGAGATGCCCGGCATGGACGGCAAGAAGTTCGTCGAATACGCCCGCGCCAAAGGCCTCTCCGCGCGGCGGATCGTGGTGACGTCCTCCCACTCCGCCGACGAGTTGCACCAGCGCTTCCGCATCGGCGAGACCATCGCCGTGATCAACAAAACCGAGGCCAAGCAACAGGAAGCGTTTTTGATGATTTTGGACTCGATCATGCGGCGGTGAGGGTGCCGCGTCGCGAAGCGAACCGCCGGCGACGCGGCTGGACGTAGTGTCCCTGACCGGCCTACTTCTTGGCGCAGAAGGCGTCGAGTGCGTTGCCGATCATCTCGAGGAAGGTCGCAATGGTACCCCCGAAGACGGGGATCAACTTCGCTGCCTTGATGATGATTGGCCAGTAATTCTTGTACTTGTTCCAGATGGTGCAGATGTCACCGATCGACACCGCTTCCGCACGGGATGCGTCCATTTCTGTTGCAAGCTGCTTTAACTGCGCTTCTTCGTGAGCTGTGAGTTGGTCTGCCATGATTATTTCCTCCGATACCTCTAGAGGGACGGATTGCGCATTTTCCCGTGCGTCACCCTCTATAATTCGCCCGTGACCGCAGTAACACCGCCCGAGCAGCCAGCGCAAGCGCACGCCATCTCGCTGAACGACCTGCTCATCTACATGTCGAAGCAGCACGCCTCGGATCTTCATCTGAAGCCGATGCGGCCGCCGCTCGTGCGCGTGCAGGGGAAGCTGATCCCGATCAAGACCGATCCGCTCAAGCCTGCGGATCTCGAGCGGATGCTTCTGCCGCTGCTCAATCGCGCGCAGAAGGACAAGTTCGACGCGCAGCAGTCGGTCGACTTCGGCTACGGCGTTCCGGGCGTGGCCCGTTTCCGCGCGAACATGTACATGCAGCGCGGCACGGTCGGCGCGGTGTTCCGCCGCATCCCGATCCAGGTCATGAACATCGACTCGCTGGAGCTGCCTACGGCGGTGCGCGACATGACGCAGATCCCGGATGGCCTGGTGATCGTCACCGGCCCGACCGGCTCCGGCAAGTCGACCACGCTGGCGGCCATGATTCTGGAGATCGCCGAGAACGAGCCGCTGCACATCGTCACGATCGAAGATCCGATCGAGTTCCTCTTCCAGGACAAGGTCGCGGCCATCTCCCAGCGCGAAGTGGGCACCGACACGCCGACGTTCAAGGAAGCGCTGCGCAACGCCATGCGGCAGGACCCGGACGTGATCATGGTCGGCGAGATGCGCGACGTGGAGACGATCACCACCGTGCTCACCGCCGCCGAGACCGGCCACCTCGTTTTCTCCACGCTACACACGAACAGCGCCGCCCAGACGCTCGATCGCATCATCGACGCCTTTCCGCCGGAGCAGCACAAACAGATCCGCGGCCAGATCTCGCTGGTCCTGCGCGGCATCGTGTCGTTGAAACTCGTCAAAACACTGGATGGAAAGCAGACCGCGGTCGTCGAGATCCTCAAGATCTCGCCAAGGATCGCCAAGCTCATCGAGGAAGGTCACACCAAAGACATCCTCGAGGAGATCGAAGGATCGGTCGGCCTCTATCGCATGCAGTCGATGAATCAGTCGCTCATCGCGCTGCTGGCGCATCAGAAAATCACGTATCAGGACGCGATGGCGCTTTCGAGCGACCCCGACGATCTGTCGCTCAAACTGCGCAAGCTCTTTCCGCAGATCGAAGAGCGCGTCCGCCAGGGAGGAGACATGGCCCCGAGCTACTCCGATTTCTCGCAGATCACGGAGCTGATGGACATCAAGAAGCTCTACGAAGAACAGGAAGTGCAGTGGCGCCAGCGCATGGTCGACAAGGACGAAGAGCTGGAGAACCTCCGCCACGACGTCGACTTCCTCCGCACGCAGGTCTCGCAATCGCAGGGCGGCGATCGCCAGAAGGACGAGGAAGTGGCCCGCCTGCGCGCCGAGACCGAGCGCCTGCGCGCCGAAGCCCAGACCAAGATCGGTCAACTCCAGGAGCGCATCAAGGAACTGAACCAGAAACTGATGTCGGGCGCCAACCCGGCCGTGAAACGATGACTACGCAACCTTCCAAATCCCTCGAGACCTTCCCGAATCCCAATCCGCAGCGCGACTACGAGATTGCTTTCGAAGCGCCCGAGTTTACCTGCCTCTGCCCGATGACCGGCCAGCCCGACTTCGCCACTATCCGCATCCGCTACACACCCGATCAGAAATGCGTCGAGCTGAAATCGCTCAAGCTCTACCTCTGGTCGTATCGCGACGAAGGCGCGTTTCACGAAGCCGTCACCAACCGCATCGCCGACGACCTCATCGCCGCCCTCGACCCGCGATTCCTTTTCGTCGAAGGCGACTTCTTCGTGCGCGGTGGGATCTCGACGAAAGTGCGCGTCGAGCACAAGAAGTAAGTCTCAAAGTCTCAAAGTCGCAAAGTCTCAAAGGGAGTTACCAACAGACCTCTTTGAGACTTTGAGACTTTGAGACTTTGCGACTCCCCCGTCACCCCCGCCTCATCCGCCACTGCTCATCCACGAACTCGAGGAACGTGGCCGGCTCGCCGGCGATCCAGGACGTGAGCGCTTCGGCGCTCGTTTCGTCGAGACCGCCGATGATGGAGAGGCTGGCCGATTCGGCGATGCGGGTCAGCGGTTTGTCGAGCTCGGCGATGAGGCGGGCGGATTTTGCGATCGTGCCGGCCAAGTCGAGATCGAGCTCCATGGCGATCATGCGCGATGCGGCCAGCGTGAGCAGGACTGCCGCGTTCCAGTTCGTCCGTTCGTTCCAGCGCGGAGGGACGATGAAGCCGGCCATGCCGCGCTCGTGTGCGAGTGCGGCGATGTGGCGTTCCGTGGCCACATGAAGCGGCTCGAGCGTTCCGTGGAACAGCATCGCGTATCGATCGTCCTCGGCATCGAGGTCCAGTGATTGCGCGAGCGCCTGCTTCGCCGTCGGCTCGAGCTCGACGGTCATCGCCGCCAGAAACGAAGCGCCGTACGACTGCGCGGCATCTGCGATCGCGGTCAGCGGCTCGAGCTCGGTCGTCACGGGATAGAGAACCGGTACGGCTACACCCCAACGCAACCCGTGCTCGCGCGCATCGTTGAACATCGCCTCCAGCTTCGGCACCTCGAGCGGCCACGCTGCGATTGCGACCGTCGAGTGTTCATGAACACGCGACGGCACATCTCCGCGCGTCGAGACGAGAAAGATGCTGGCCAACTGCTGTTCCTCGCAGAGCTGCAACGCCGCCTGGCCGCGACGGAAGATGAGCTCCGCGTTTTCTGCGGCCTCGATCAGCACCGGCTCCTTCAATTCGCGCGTCCGTTCGAGCTCGTCCCGCACGTCGTCGCAGACGCTGACCTCGAGCTTGTCCATCGCTCCGAACGCGCGCAACGTCAGGTAGTCGATGGCCACAGGCGCCGCGCGTCGCGCTCCGTATGGAGCGACTGTCGTCGCGCACCAGTACGGCGGTTCCGGCGCGTTGGGGCGTCGCACGCGGAGTGTTCCGCCTTTGCGATAGAGGATCACTGCGGAAGAGTGATGGCCGCGCGGTACGGAGCGATGTAGGGCGCGACAAGAGCACGGACATATTTGGCGATCATGTCGAGCTCGAGATTCACGCCTTCGCCGATTCGCGCTGTGCCGAGGTTCGTGCGGCGTAGTGTCTCCGGAATCAGCGCTGCGCCGAAACTCTCCCGCTCAGGATCGACGATCGTCAGCGAGACGCCATCGACGGCGATCGATCCCTTCGGCACCACGAGGTCGGAGTATTCATTCGGCACGCTCCACCGATACACCGCGAAGTCACCTTCGTGCGCGATCGACATCAGCGTGCCGACGGTATCGACATGTCCCTGCACGAGATGACCGCCCATGCGGTCGCCGAGCGCCAGCGCGCGCTCGACGTTCACGCGAATGCCGGTGCCGAGCGATCCGAGCGTCGTGCGCGAGAGCGTCTCATCGGAGAGATCGGCCACGAGAGCGCCGTCGCTCTGCGGTAGCACAGTCAGGCACACTCCATTCACGGCCAGACTCTCGCCGCGTGTGAACGGTTCCGGATCCGTCGTGCGGATGCGCAGTTGCGCCCCGTTCGCCCGTCGCTCGAACGCCTCGATCGTGCCGGTGTGGAGAATGATGCCGGTGAACATGGTTCCTCAGCTCGGATAGGCAACGACCATCAGGTCGCTCCCCAACTGCTCCACCCGATCAAACCGAAACCGGTACGCATCTGTCAAACGCGATACTCCTTCACCGCTGAAAATGGACGGCGCTTCGGCGCCGCCGACGATGAGCGGAGCGATGAAGAGGATCATCTTCTGCCAGAGGCCGCGGCGGATGATCTCCGAGTGGACGAGCGCTCCTCCTTCGACGATGAGCGAATGAATGTCGCGCGCGTGAAGCTCTCCGAAGATTCGCGCCAGATCGAAACGTCCTTCCGACGGCACGATCTCCAGACTGGGTGATGCCGTGTAGCGCGCCGGAGCGCTCGTGAAAAGAATCGTCCGGCCACCGTCGGTGAGGATTTGCGCGTGCGGTGGGACGTCGCCATCGCCATCGAGCACCACGCGTGTCCATGACGTGGCGTCGCCGGCGAGATCGAGTCGGCGCGTGAGCCGCGGGTCATCGCTCTTCACCGTGCCGCTGCCGACGACGATGGCGTCGTACTCCTCGCGCAAGCGCAAGCTCGCTTCGCGCGCTTCTTCCGCCGTGATCCATTGCGACTCGCGTGCGATCGTGGCCAGCTTCCCGTCGAGCGTCATGCCTGCCTTCACCAGCACGAACGGCATCTTCTGAGTCACCGCCCAGATGAATTTTTCATTGAGCCGTCGCGCCTCGGCTTCGAGCACGCCGGTCGCGACCTCGATCCCGGCAGCGCGCAACGCCGCAAGGCCGCGGCCGTACACAACCTCGTTCGGATCCTCCATCGCCACCACCACGCGCGAAACGCCCGCGCCGATTACCGCGTCAGCGCACGGGCCGGTCCGTCCGCGATGCGAGCACGGCTCGAGCGTAACGTACATCGTCGCGCCGCGCGGATCGTCGCACCGTCGCAGCGCCTCGATCTCCGCATGCGCATCACCGGCCCGGCGATGGAAACCCTCCGCGATGACCACGCCATCGCGCACGATCACGCAACCGACCATCGGATTCGGGCTCACGGTGTACCGCCCTCGCTCCGCAAGCTCGAGCGCGCGCCGCATGAACTGTTCGTCATTCACTGCGCGCGCATTGTAATGAAGCACTCCGCGCGGCGCGCTTTGGAGTGCGGCGGCTTGCCGCCGCTTTGGTAACGTGCCGGAGCGGTACTTGCGGCGCTACCGAAAGCGGCGGCAAGCCGCACGCACTCCAAAGCGCTGCGGCGCGGAGCAAAAAAAGGCCGCCCTTGCGGGCGGCCTTTTCATGGATCGATTGCGTTTGCTTACGGCGCAGTCAGGAAGCGGTACGTCGAGATGGCTCTCTCTCCGCGGCCTGTCGGTGTCGTTACGTACATACGAATCCGCTGGCCGCTGCGGAGGCGGTCGATGGCGGTGCGGAACTCGGCGAGGGTGTTCACCCGCTGTCCCTGGATCTCGCTGATCACGTCGCCTTCGTTGATGTTTGCCTCGCCCGCGGGGGAGACGTTTTTCACGCCGGTGACGATGACGCCGCGCACGTCCTCGGGGAGGCCGTACTGGCGGCGCAGTTCGCCCGTGAGCTCCTGCACCGTCATGCCGAGCTTGTCGCGCACCGGTTCCGAGGAAGATTCCTCTTCTTCGTCATCGGTGCCGTCGCTCGGGCGCACTTCCGTTTTGCCGGTGAGCGTGACGCGCTTGCCGTCGCGCAGGACCGTGATCTTCACTTCCGATCCGATCGGGAGGTACGAGATCGTGTCGATCAACTCACGGTTGTTGCGGATCGGCTTGCCGTCCACTTCGATCACCACGTCGCCGTTGCGGATGCCGGCCTTGTCGGCGGGCTTGCCCGGCTCGACCGACTGCACGAGCGCGCCGCGCGCTTCCGGCAGGCCGAACGCTTCGCGAGTCTCCTCAGTGACGTCGGCGATGCTCATGCCGAGGTAGCCGCGCGTGACCTTGCCCTTCTTGAGCTGCGGCAGGAGCAGCTTGGCGGTGTTGATCGGCGTGGCGAAGCCGATGCCTTGCGCGCCGCCGCCGCGGATGGCGGTGTTGATGCCGACGACCTCGCCGGAGATATTGAGAAGCGGACCGCCCGAGTTGCCGAAGTTGATGGCGGCGTCGGTCTGGATGAAATTCTCGAACGAGCGCGTCTCGGCGCTCAGGCCGAGGGAACGACCCTTCGCGGAGATGACGCCGACGGTGAGCGTGTTCTCGAACGCGAACGGGTTGCCGATGGCCACGGCCCAGTCACCCTTGCGGATGCGTTCCGAGTCGCCGAGGCGGATGTACGGGAGCTCCTGGCTCACGTCGATCTTCAAGAGAGCGATGTCCGTAGCGGGATCGCGGCCGACGATCTTCGCGGGGATGGTCCGTCCGCCGACGCCGTTCTCGTCGGAGCCGAAGTGGACCTCCACCTTGCTGGCGCCTTCGATGACGTGGTTGTTGGTGAGGATGTAGCCGTCGGCGGAGATGATGAAGCCGGAGCCGCCGCTTTCCTGGCGCCGCTCGTCATCCTCTTGCGGCTGCTGACCGCGACGGCGGGGATCGTTCGGATCGGGGAAAAAGAACTCGAACGGGTCGACGCCGAAATTGCGCCGGCGCTGTTCGCTCATCTTCACGATCTCAGTCGATCGGACGGAGACCACGGTGGGCATGACGCGCGCGGCCACGTCGGCGAACGACGGGATGGTCACGGCGGAGACAGGCCCCTGCGAGCCCTGAAGGGTGGTCGTCTGCGCTTTCGATGTCCGCATCAGTCCGAGATCGGCGCTGATGAGGATCCCGAAGGCCACCGACGCGATGACGATCGCAATCGTCGATAGGATGCGTTTGGTGGATGCACTCATGGTTTTTCTTGATTCCTCCTGGGGTGTCGGAACGCTCCGGCTGACCCCTGCCAGCATCACAAGTGCCAGCGGAGTGGCCTCCATTCCCGCTGATCCATTGAGACGAACCAGGTTTCGGAATGTTCCGGCATCGAGGGGTTACGTTTCGTGAAACGAAAAAAGGCCTCGCTCGCGCGAGGCCGGATCACCAGGGGAAGGATTCGAGGGTTTCGTCAGGCGACCGCTCGTCTGCCGACGATGAGTCGATAGATGAAGAGCAGGATGATGGCGCCGAGGATCGAGCCGATCCATCCCGCCGATTGCGACTCCCGGCCCATCAGCGTCGTGGCCAGGAAGCCGCCCACGAACGAGCCTGCGATACCGAGAAGAATGGTGACGATCCAGCCGCCCGGGTCGCGTCCCGGCATCAAGAACTTTGCGATCGCGCCTACCACGAGGCCGAACAGGATCCATCCGATGAAGTTCATACTTTTCCTCCAGTCTGAGTGCGCGACCGCTGTGGCCGCGACGGGTTACTGCTGAGCACAAGGAGTGCCAGTGCCCGCACTTGCCGACGGACGCTGGGAGTCGCAAAGTCTCAAAGTCGCAGAGTCTCAAAGGCTCAGAGCGCTACGTTTGTGCGCTCTCTTTGAGACTTTGCGACTTTGAGACTTTGCGACTAAGGTTCCCCTCCATGAAACGCATCGGCATTCTCACCGGCGGCGGCGACTGTCCGGGACTCAACGCCGTGATCCGTGCGGCGGTGCGCACGCTCATTCGCGACCATGGGATGGAGGTGGTCGGCATTCAGCTCGGGTTCGAGGGATTGCTCACGCGCGCCATCGTTCCGCTCACGCTCGAATCGATTCGCGGCATTCTGCCGAAGGGCGGGACGCTGCTGCGCACGACGAACCGCGGCAATCCGTTCGAGTATCCGACACCCGGCAGCAACATTTGCGAGGATCGTTCGCCGCAGGTGGTCGAGAACATTCACGACCTCGGCATCGACGGGATCATCGCCATCGGCGGCGACGGCACGCTGAAGATCGCCCAGCGGCTCTCCGACATGGGCATCCCGATGGTGGCCGTGCCGAAGACGATCGACAACGACCTCGCGGCGACTGATTACACGTTCGGATTCCACACCGCCGTAGCCGTGGCCACCGAGGCCGTCGACCGGCTGCACAGCACCGCCGAAAGCCATGACCGCGTGATGATCCTGGAAGTGATGGGACGCAACGCCGGATGGATCGCGCTCTACTCCGGTATCGCCGGCGGCGCCGACATCATCCTGATTCCGGAGATGCCCTATCGCCCCGAAGAGATCGTGGCCACCATCCGCGACCGGCAGGCCGAGGGCGCGAAGTTCGACATCATGGTCGTGGCGGAAGGAGCAATGCGCGTCGGCGGCGAAGAAGCGTACGTCGACAAGGCCAGCAAGCGCCTCGGCGGCATCGCCTATCAGGTGGCCGCGGACATCCAGCAGCACATCGATCTGGAGATCCGCGTCACGGTCCTCGGCCATGTGCAGCGCGGCGGCTCGCCGATCGCATTCGATCGCATCCTGGCCAGCCGCTTCGGCAAAGCCGCCGGCGATCTCGCCGCCACGAAACAGTTCGGACGCATGGTGGCCGTGCGCGCCGACGAGATCATCTCCGTCCCCATCGCCGACGCCGTCTCGCGACCGAAGTACGTCGATCCGAACGGACAGATCGTCGAGACCGCCCGCAGCCTCGGCGTCTCGTTCGGCGATGGAGCCTAGAAAATAGTCGGCGGTCCGCCGTCTACGCGGCTCGCCGTCGGCGGTCGGCAGTAGAGCCGTCGTGCCTTTCTACTGCCGACCGCCGACTGCCGACCGCCGACTTTCTCAGCATAGAATGCGCACCAATTACGAAGCAGGAGACAAAAGCAAATGGCTGGAAATCTGATTGATTACCGTGTGGAGAAGGGCGTCGCGATCTTCGAGCTGAACGATCCGCCGGCGAACACCTACACGTATGAAATGAACCGCGAGCTGGACGAGTGCATCCTGCGGGCGCGCATGGATGACGAAGTTCACGTGATCGTGCTGCGCGGCGCGGGCGAGAAGTTTTTTTCCGCCGGCGCCAACATCAAGATGCTCTCGGAGGTCACGCCGGGCTTCAAGTACTACTTCTGCCTGCACGCGAACGAGACGCTGAATCGTCTCGAGCAGACCCCGAAGCTGGTCATTGCCGCGCTGAACGGACACACCGTTGGCGGCGGTCTGGAGATTGCCATGGCGGCCGACCTTCGGATCGCGCTGAAGGATTCCGGCAAGGTCGGACTCCCCGAGGTTTCGCTGGGCGTGCTGCCGGGCACGGGCGGCACTCAGCGGCTCTCGCGCATCGTCGGCAAGTCGAAGTCGATCGAGCTGATGATCGAAGGCGGCCTGTTCGATTTCGAGGAAGCGGAGCGTCTGGGCATCGTCAACTACGTCTGGCCCGCGGAAGAGAACGGGCAGAAGTGGTGGGACCGCATCATGGAGTACGCGCAAAGCTTCTGCCCGCCGAACAAAGCGTCGAAGGCGGTCGGCCGCATCAAGCGCTCGGTGCAGAGCGGCGCGGAGATTCCGTTCGAGTCCGCACTGGCGCTGGAGCGCGAACTGCAGCAGCAGCTCTTCCAGAGCGAGGACGCGAAGGAAGGCCTCGGCGCGTACAACCAGAGAAGGAAGCCGTCGTTCGCAGGTAAGTAGTAGTCAGTTCGATGCGCTATCGCAATCTCCACGGCACGGATTTGCAGGTTTCTGAGCTCGGCCTCGGCACGTGGACGTTGACCACCGGATGGTGGGGAACGTACACGGACGCCGAGGCGGAGGGCATCGTGCGCGCTGCCATCGCGCGCGGCATCAACTACATCGATACCGCCGACGCGTATGGAAACGGCCGCGGCGAGACCTTCCTCGCGCCGGTGCTGCGCGACCATCCCGAGCTCATCGTCGGCACCAAGTTCGGCTACGACTTCTATAAGAACCCCGAGCGCCCGCGCGGACAGCGCGAACTGCCGCAGGACATGTCGCCGGAGTTCGTCCGGTTCGCGTGCGAGCAATCGCTCAAGCGCCTCGGCGTCGATGCGATCGCCATCTACCAGCCGCACAACCCGCGCGTCGTCACGCTGATGCAGGACGAGCATTGGGAAACGCTGGAGCGGTTGAAGAGTGAAGGCAAGATCCTGTCGTGGGGACCGTCGCTCGGCCCCGCCATTGGCTGGCGCGATGAAGGGATCTACAGCGCAGCCGTGCGCCAGGCGCCGGTCACGCAGATGATCTACAACCTCCTCGAGCAGGATCCCGGCCGCGAATTCATCCTGGCCGCCGAGCGCGGCCCGTCGTACGCGGGTGTGGCCGAGGCCATGCGCGGCGAAGCGAACAAACGCCTCTGCGAAACATCGTCCGCGTTCGAGCCGTCCTTCCGGGCGTGGAAATCAAATCCGGAACCGCAGTTCCTGATCCGCGTCACACATTCATCCGGCATGCTCGAAGGCCACTACACGCTCGACACGAAATTCGACGAAAGCGATCACCGCTCCCACCGCCCGCGCTCCTGGATGGTCGAAGGCCTGCAAAAGGTCGAGCGCCTCGAGCCCATGCGCGCCGCCCGCGGCATCACCCTCGGACAGTTCGCGCTCCTTTGGCTCTACGCCCACCCATCGATCCTCTCCGCGCTGCCGAACATCTACAACGAAGCCCAAATCGAAGAGTTCGCCGCCGCCTCGGAACACGCGGCGCTGAGCGACGCCGAGATGGAACAGATCCACGAAATGTACGAGCGCGATTTCGACATCGTGCCGTACGTCGAAGAGCCCCAGCCTCAGTCCCCTCTCCCCGCCACGGCGGGGAGAGGGTAGGGTGAGGGGCGGCTCTCGCGCGGGATGAGATAGCATCCCGCGTCATGAGTGACCCCACCATCCAGAACAAGCTCTTCATCAACGGCGACTTCGTCGATGCCCGCTCGGGCGAGACCTTCGCGACGATCAACCCCGCCACCGAGGAAACCATCACCAACGTAGCCTCCGCGGGTGTCGACGACGTCGACGCGGCCGTGAAAGCGGCGCGCGCGCAGATGGAGCCGGGGTCGGAGTGGCAGAAGATGAAGCCGCGCGACCGCGCCAAAGTCATGTGGCGTCTGGCGGACCTGCTCACGACGCGCGCCGCGGAGATCGGCCATATCGAGACCATCGACAACGGCAAGCCGATCTTCGAATCGCAGTTCGTCGATACGCCCGCCGCCGCGGAATGCCTCTACTACTTCGCCGGCTGGTCCGGCAAAGTCACCGGCGAGACCATCCCCGTGGCCGACAATGCCTTCACCTACACGTTGCGCGAGCCGCTCGGCGTCGTCGGCGCCATCACCCCCTGGAACTTTCCGCTGATGCTGGCCGTGTGGAAGATCGCACCGGCACTGGCGTGCGGCAACACGGTGGTCATCAAGCCGGCCTCGAACACCGCGCTGTCGCTGCTCAAATTCGCCGAGTACGCGAAAGAGGCCGGCCTCCCCGCGGGCGTGCTGAACGTCATCCCCGGACGCGGCAGCGTGGTCGGCAACGCCATCGTCGATCATCCCGGCGTCGATGCCATCGCCTTCACCGGCTCGACGGAAGTAGGCAAGCAGCTCATGGCCCGCGCCGCGAAGACGCTGAAGAAAATCTCGCTCGAGCTGGGCGGCAAATCGCCGAACATCGTCTTCGCCGACGCCGATCTCGACGCCGCCGCGAAGGGCGCACTCAACGCCATCTTCTACGGCAAAGGCGAAGTCTGCGCCGCCGGCTCGCGCCTCCTCGTCGAGGAAAGCGCGCACGAGGAGCTGATGGCCAAAGTCATCGAGCGCGCCAACAAGATGACCGCCGGAGATCCGCTCCATCCCAAGACCCGCCTCGGCGCAATCGTGTCCAAAGAACAGATGGAGACCGTCCTCTCCTATATCGAAGCCGGCAAAAACGAAGGCGCCACGCTCGTCGCCGGCGGCGCACGCACCGACATCGGCACCGGCAAAGGCTACTTCGTCCAGCCCACCATCTTCGACGACGTCACCCCCGACCACCGCATCGCCCGCGAAGAAATCTTCGGCCCCGTCCTGGCCACCATCAAATTCAAAGACGGCGACGACGCCATCGCCAAAGCCAACGCCACCGTCTACGGCCTGGCCGCCGCCGTCTGGACCCGCGACGTCTCCAAAGCCCACCGCATCGCCCGCGCCGTCAAAGCAGGCACGGTCTGGGTCAACACCTACAACCTCTACGACCCCTCGCTCCCCTTCGGCGGCTTCAAGGAATCGGGTTTTGGGCGGGATCAGGGGAAAGACGCGCTGGAGAAGTACACGCAGACGAAGTCGGTGTGGGTGAATTTGTAGGGAAGTGGTTTAGCACCTTATGCACATCGACTACGGCCGCTATCGCGTTGAACTTGGTCCTCTCTCTGAGGGGATCTATAGCGGTGTTTCATGGACGGGAGACGGTTATCCCGCATGGCAGATGTTTGCGGACGAGTTAGAGCGGCTCCTTTGCTTCGCTCGCGATGAAGGAGTCCTCGAGATGTATCGCACGGAGCTGCGTGGACGCGCGAACCAACGCGATTCCGCAATCGAGGAACTTCGAGTTGCTTATCTGCTCAACCAAAAAGGGTTTCGCGTCCAGCAATGGCGGCCCGTCGGCCTCTCGCCAAGAGAAGGCGAGTTCCAAGTGTGCGGTGCGGACAACCAACCGATCTTCGTGGAGGTAAAAAGTCCCGGGTGGGAGAGCGAGTTGTCTCAAGAGGAACGACTGACTGGTCGCCTTGCGGAGCCTAAATACCGAGCGACGGAGGCATCGTTTGCGGATGGCGGCTCTTCGGTCATTTTCGCGATCGACAAAGCTTACCCAAAGTTCGATCCACAGCAGCGGAACCTGTTGGTTGTGGCGGACGATCTCTTTTTTCCATTGGAATTCCAGAGCTCGTTAGCTGCTCGCAACGCCTTATATTGGGACGACGGAAAATTCACCGATCGACGCTACGAGAATCTCGCGGGTGTAGGGTTTCTTGAAAAGAAGCAGAGCAGCGATACGGTCTGGAGCGAAATGAAGTTGTTCCTAAATCCGTACGCAGGTACTCCGCTTCCGGAGTCCATTATTGCGGCTTTCGGTGGCGTGATGCTCGAATAGGCTAGCAATGCGTTAGGGTAGTGATCGATGCGAGCTAAGGTCTACGTCGAAACCAGCGTGATCAGCTATCTGGTCGCCAGGCGGAACCAACGCGATCTGTTGGTCGCGTCGAACCAGGAGCTGACGCGGGAGTGGTGGGAAACGCGACGGCATCGATTCGAGCTATGCGTTTCGGCGGTGGTTCTTGCGGAAGCCGCGCGCGGTGACCAGACGTACGCCGCGGCGCGTCTTGCCGTGGTGCAGGAACTGACGCTCGTCGAAATCTCGGAAGAGGCGATGGCTCTCGCCCAGGCACTCCTGCAACGGGCGGGGCTTCCGGCGAGCGCGCACGAGGACGCGCTTCACATCGCGATCTCAGCGGCCACGGGCATGGACTACCTGCTCACCTGGAATTGCAAGCACATCGCGAATGGCATGATCATTCCGCGTGTTAACGCGGTCGTGAGAGGCTTCGGGTATGAGCCTCCTTTGATCTACACACCTCAGCAACTCATGGAAGGTTGACTCATGCGCAATGATCCTATCGTGGAAGAAACCCGCGCGGCGCGTCGTGAACTGCATGATGAGTTTGGCGGCGACATGGCTGCGCTCTTTCAGTATCTGAAGAAGCTCGAGGCCGAGAACTCGGAACGTCTCGTAAGACTCGAGCCAAAGCCAGCCATCTCGACAACGCGCAAGGTGTCGTAGGAGCATCGGATCACCTCCAATAGCGCTCGATGAGGATGGCGATGGCCACTCCGTTGGCCACCACTCCCATCACCGCAACCGGCATGAGGGACATCGCGCGCTCGCGCGGTTTCACCGCGAGCAAAAAAAGCAACAGCGGCAGGACGGGCAGGAAGTAGCGGCCCTGAATGCCTTCGATCGTGTCGCCGCAGATGATGCTCCAGACGAGGTATTGGGCGAGGCTGATTCCGATGATCGTGGCCACACAGGCCGCGATCGCTGCAAGTCGCGCCGACAACTTCCAGCGCACGCCGCATGAGAGTCCGATCCAGAGGAGGAGCAGCCATTCCGCGACGATCAGTGGGATCGGCAGTTTGACGTTCATGATGCCGAGGCGGCCGATCGTTTGGTCGAGGTAGAAGCGTCCGTTCTGGCGCATGTCGTCGATGACCACGGCGGCGAAGCGGATTGGATCGTCGAGTACGCAGCGAAGTTGTTGTGCGGGATCGACAGGCAGGTGTGCGCGCGGGTTGTATTGGCCGGCGCGTGCGGCGGCGGCGGCGAGAAGCGTTCCTAACGTGATCGCGGATGTGATGGCGATCGTGGCGATGATGCGGCGTTGCGTGCTGCCGAAGCGCGACGTTGGAATCGCGAACACTGGCAGGACGAGGAGGAAGTAGGCCGGCTTGCACAGTCCGAGCATGAAGGCGACCGCCGCGAGCGCGATGAGCTCGCGCGTCGCGACGTTCCCCTCGGCTTCGAGGTTGCGCACGATGAGGCAGGTCATGAGGATGGCCACGGCGATGGTCATGCCGTCGGCCGACCACGCGGCCATCTCGGACAGTGTCATCGGAAGGAGCAGCACGGCTGCCGCGACTGCTGCGCGATGCGGAATCGCGAGCATGGCAATGAAAACGATGGTGAGGCAAGCGAGCAGGTTCGCGATGCGGCCGAGGTAGAAGATCCAGAAGGGACGCCATCCCGCTTGGATGCCGGCGAAGGCCACTGCCGCCTGCGCGACGTACGGCGCGGGCGAGTACCAGGCAGGGAACTCGATGCCGGCGGTCTGCGCGCGATTCAGCGGCTCGGCGTAGGCGGCGCGCATCTCCGCGAGCGTGTATCGCGCGTTCGGGTCAGCCTTTCCGATGCGATGGCGGAACATCCAGATCCCGCCCGGGAAGTGATGTCCCGGCGAGACGTAGCCGACCGGAGGAAAGAAGTTGCCCTCGGCCATGGCCACGGCGCGATAGAAGTGATTGAGCTCATCGGGCACACGGTCCGGCGGCGTCACGACGGCGTAGCCGAGGCCTGCCAGCAGGGCGACGACGCAGATGATGGTGAGCCGACGATCCTTCAGCAGGGGATTCAGCATTTCACACTCGTTGCGAAGCGCGACGTGCCGGCCGCATCCCAAGTGTGTGCAGGTTCGGATTCTGGCAAACGTGTATTCACCACAGAGGTCACAGAGTACACAGAGGGGATGCGGAGGAAGCAATGCTGTCGTTCCGAATCATTGCCTTTCTCCGCGACCCTCTGTGTTCTCTGTGAACTCTGTGGTGAATACACGCTTGCCATGAACGCTACATGAGATTCGTCGCGTAGAAGCGGCGACTAGTAGTACAGAGCTCAGGCCCTGTTAGTCTACTGCGCGGAATGAGCGCGCCACGCACGAACAACGACCAACGAGCGATGCGTTGGTTGCTCATTCTGCTCGCGATCGTCGTGGCGGCGCTTGCCGTGGCGAGCATGTGGGACGACAGCGCGACGGCGGATGAAGCGGCGCACATCGCGGCGGGCTTGCTGAAGGTGCGCGAGGGGCGGCTCGACATTTACTCCACGCAGGCGCCGTTGATGGAAGCGTTGATCGCGGCGCCGCTCGTTGCGAGCGGCTATCGCGTTCCGGAGGAGTGGCGGCGGTTCGGAAACCGTCCGTGGGTGGCGGGGCATCTGTTGCTCTATCGCGGCGGATATGACGCGCAACGCATCCTGCGAATGGCGCGGCTGCCGGTCATCGCGCTCTTTCTCGCGCTCTGCTTCGTCGTCTACTGGTTCGTCCGCGACACGACCGGAAACGATCGCGCGGCGCTGGCGGCATTCGCGCTGACCGGCTTCTGTCCGACGCTGCTCGCGCATGGACGACTGGCTACGGTCGACATGGGCGTGACGTTCTTCGCCTTCGCCGCGACGGCGCTTTTGCTGCGACTCCTGCGCTCACCGTCGCGCGGCATCGCCATCGCCACGGGACTGGCGCTCGCCTGCGCGCTGGCGACGAAGGTCTCAGCCGCGCTGCTCATCCCGTTTTTTCTGATCGTGATCGCACTCTGGAGCATGAGGCGCAGGACGCTGCCCTCTGCCCTCTGGATCGCGGCGCTGACATCAGTCATCGCGTTCATGGCGATTTATCTTCTGCTGGCGCGGTCCGTCGATTTGACGCTGCCGTTCCGCGCGTATCTGAGCGAAGTTCGCGCGGTGCGGGAGTTCTATGTCGCGAATCCGCTTCCGCAGTTTCTCCTCGGCGAGTTTTCGCAACATGGCTGGCCGCATTACTACCTCGTGGCCATCGCGGTGAAGACGCCGTTGCCGGCACTTGCTCTGCTGATGCTGGCGATCGTTCCAGCGGTGCGTAGGCGCCGGTTCGAGGTCGTGGTTTGCGCGCTGTTCGTCGTGCTGTTCCTGCTCGTGTCGGCTTTTTCCAGTCTCAACCTCGGCATCCGTCACGTGTTGCCGATTTTTCCGTTCCTCTTCGCGGCATGCGCGATCGCGCTGTTCGATTCGACGGCGCAGGTGAAACGGGAACTGACGATCGCGGCGGCGGCGCTCGTGGTCGCGCAAGTCATCGTCGCCGTGATCGCCTATCCGTCGTATCTCAGTTACTTCAATCCGCTGATCGGCAACGCGCGCAATGCCGATCGCATCCTGATCGACTCCAATCTCGACTGGGGACAGGACCTCCGCCGCCTCGGTCAATGGACGCGCGCGAACGACATCGATGTCGTCCACGTTCATTATTTCGGCGCCGGCAATGTCGAGTACGAGCTCGGCAAACGCGCCGTCCGCTGGCCCGCACCGCGCCGCGAGCCCTTGCCGAAAGGCTGGTTCGCCGTGAGCCGCCATTACTACCGCCTCAGCTACCTGCCGGCCCGGTCTCCGATCGAATACGACACGTACTTGCTGAGGTCCGGTGCGCGCTACGCCACGACGATCGGCGGATCGATCGACGTCTATCGCGTTCCGTGATCGCGCGCTACCGCACGGCCCGTCGTCGCGGTTTCCCCGAAACGTCGTGGACTTCGCGGGCGTAGACGCGAGCAGTCTCGCGTGTGGCGTGGCCGATTTTGCGCGAGTAGACGATCGTGTTTCCGGATGCGCCGATGCTCGGTGTGTTGTCGGCGAGGGTGGTTCCAACGAACGTCGGTCCCTCGGCGAGGATGCTGTTGGTGCCGATGCGCGCCGCGTAGACACTGGCGCTGCGTTGTTGCGCGTGGTTGGCAACACCGTTCCAGAAGAGGAGGAAGCCGTCGCCGTGCGCTTCGAGCTCGAGCGATGGGTATCCGCCGCCGGCGATGAGCGTGGCCTCGATGTCGAGGAACGTCGAGAGCGGAGTTTGCACGACGCCGGTGTTGCTCACGCGCTGCCACTGGATCTGATCGCCGAACGGTCCGCGGAATGGTGCGGCCACGAGGAACGTGCCGTTGTTCCACGCGATCGCGGGTCGTGGGCCGGCGGGATGGGTCGACGGGAACGCGAGCGGAGTCTTGGTGCCCGAAGGTGAAAGCAGCGTTCCGGCGAGATTCAAGCCGCTGCGCCAGACGATGAGCGAGCCATCGGGACCGCTGGCGATTGTGGGGAATTCGTTCGCTGCTTCCGCGGAGAGGATCATCTCCGGCGCGGCGAGCGTTCCCTGCGATGTCACTCGCGACGCGTGGGGTGTGGTGCGCAGTCCGCGCCGAAACTCGCCGCGGAAGTAGACGACGACGTACTGCGTGCCGTCCCAGCTCACCGCGAGATCGCTGTTCTCGAAGAGGTGCGACGTGATGAGAAAAGGGAGCGTGTCGAGTCGCGTGCCGTTGTTTGCGACGCGTGATCCATAGAGATTCGTTCCCTCGACCCAGACCACGAGCCAGTCGGTGCCGTTCGAGGCCACGCGCGGTGCGGTCGGGTGATTTGCGTACGCGCCGAGGTCGATGCCGTTGAGGGACAGAGCATGATTGGCGGCGTCGAGGCGCGAGACCACCACGCTGAGACGGCGGTCGTCGCCGATGTACTCGCACCAGGCCGCGAGACGGAGATCACCTGCAGCGGCGATGTCGGGCGACGATTGGTGCCGCGGCGCTACGGACAGCGGCTCGAGGGAGGCGTTCGTCTCGACGCGCATGACATAGACATCGCCGCCGGCCGGTCCGTACTCGAAGCCTGCGCGCGGCAGTCCGCGCACGAGGAGCAACGTTCGCGCGCTGTTGCTCGCCGAATCGATCACCAGCGACTCCCCCAGATGAATGGGCAGAAAGCTGATGGGTGTGTTGACGCCGGGAAGATAGACCAGCTTCGGTCCGGCCGTGCCGTAGACGAGCAGGAAGACGTTGCCCCAGGCCGCTGCGTCCTGCAGGTACATGCCGTCGGCGGGAACACTATCGACCGCTCCCGCGCCGGCCGCGGTCACGCGCACGCTGCGAACCATGCCGCCAGGGATCGCGCGCGCGGTCGACCACGCGATGAGGATCTCGGTGGCGGAGGACGTCGCGCGCAGGTCGAACACCGGCGTCGTGGCCGGCGCCACGACCGTGCGCGTGGCCACGACACCGGTCGCATCGATCGCTGTCACGCCGATGTCCGACGGATAGCCGTTGTCGTTCGGTACGCCGTTGAAGTCGGTGATTGCGGTGACGAAATGAAACGCGCCGTTCGCGGCGACCAGACCCGTTTCGGAGAACGTCTGCGCCGTCGAAGCGACGTCGAACGTCTTCACCAACTGTCCATCGACGCCGAGAAGCGCGCCACGAAACACCGCGCCCGCCGGCCAGACGACGAGAAACATCTGACCGTTGAAAGCGATCTGCGGTTGCGTGAGTTCTGTCACCTCCGCGAGGACGATTGCGTCCGACATCGCGGCGTTGTTTCCAACGAAACGCGCGCGCAGGGCGGTTGGTGTCGACCATACCGCGAGGTATCGATTACCACCCCAGGCAACGGCCACGCGGCTTTCATCCTCGTCCGTGACCGCGATGTGCAGCGCTTCATCATCGATTCGATTTCCGTCGGGAGAGACGCGCGCGCCGTGAATGTCGCCGACTCCCGACAGCGTTCGATCCACCCAAACGGCAAGAAACGCATCCCCATCGGTGGCCAGTTGCCCGCCCCCTTGATCGAACGCCGCCACGTCCGGCACAGGCGCCGTGACGTTTCTCTCGCTGCCGGGCACGAGCGTGGCGTGGAGAGGAACGGTCAAGAAGAGGAGGAAGGTGAGGGACCGGGCTTGCGGGAACAGGGTCATGGTGTGTGGGGTTGGGCCATCAATCGAGGCGCAAGTCTTCTGTCAACCGCGAGAGCGCGACAGCCGAAATCTTCGGGGTCAATGGGAATGAGGCTGCTCCGGCGTGAATGACAAAAACGTGTTGCAGGCCAAGGTCGTTCAGTGCGGTCGTCATCGATTTCGTGACCGCGGGTTGCGCAGTGCGCTTGAACTCGAGGCCCCATCGCTTGCGGCCTCGCACGACGAGCAGGTCGAGCTCCGCCCCTCCATGCGTCGCCCAGAAAAAGCACTCCTCTCTCCGAAGCTCGAGGCCGCTGATGATTTGCTGCATGGCAAAGCCTTCCCAGGAAGCACCGAGCTTGGGATGTCCGAGGACAGCGCTCTCATCGAAGATGCTCAGCAACGAGTGCAGCACGCCCGAGTCGCGCACGTAAACCTTGGGCGACTTCACCTGTCGTTTGCCGACGTTCTCGAACCATGGCGGAAGCTGATCGATGACCAGCGCTGCAGTCAGAAGATCGAGGTAGCGACGTACGGATGTCGTTCCAATCGCCAGCGAGCGCGCGATCTCCGAACCGTTCCAGATCTGGCCGTGATAGTGCGCGATCATCGTCCAGAAGCGCCGAAGTGTCACCGCATCGGCGGAGAACCCCAACTGAGGGAGGTCGCGTTCGAGAAACGTCCTGATGAAGTCCTGGCGCCATTCCCTGCTTGCGTCTTCCGATGAGGCGAGGAACGATCGCGGAAAGCCTCCTCGGATCCACAGATCCCGCCACGAATCGACGCCGGTTTCGTTCATGCGGAAGCCATCCACCTCGTGGTAGTGGATCCGTCCCGCGAGAGACTCCGACGACTGTCGCAGGAGATCGGGAGAGGCGCTTCCAAGAACAAGGAATGTCGCGGGGCGTGCCGGGCGGTCGGCGAGAACCCGGAGAACGGGAAAGAGGTCGGGCACTCGCTGGATCTCGTCGAGCACCACCAGCCCTTCGAGCGACTCCAGAGCAAGCATCGGATCGGCGAGCTGCGCGAGATGAGCAGGATTTTCGAGATCGAAGAACGTTGCAGCGGTGGATTGTTCGGCCACCTGCCGCGCCAGAGTGGTCTTGCCGACCTGCCGCGCTCCGATCAAACCGACGACAGGATTGCGCTGCAGAGCGGACCTGATGCGCTGAAGATGGCGGCTGCGGACAATCACTGCCCGATTCTACCTTGAAAATTGACCTCAACATGGTGGATTTTCATGGATACTGGCGATCTCGCCGCGGGAAATCACAGTTCTGGTACGGGCGTTGCCCAGGCCGCATCCCTTGGTAGAATCCCGCGATTCAGCTACAGACAGGATGAACGGAATGGATGGAAAACCCATGAAGAAGACGTGGATGGTTCTGACAACTGCGGTTCTCTCGATCGTGCTTTTCGGCTGCCCGCCGAAGACGAGCGAGACCGCCAGCACAACTGCCGGCACTGAAGGCGAGATCGTGATCGGCGAGTACGGCTCGATGACGGGAGGGCAGGCGACATTCGGCGTCTCGACGCACAACGGCATCATGCTGGCGCTCGACGAGATCAACGGCGCGGGCGGAGTGAACGGCCGCAAGATCCGCTTGATCAGTGAAGACGATCAGTCGAAGGCGGAGGAGGCGGCCAATGCCGTCACCAAGCTGATCTCGCAGGACAACGTCGTGGCCATCCTCGGCGAAGTGGCTTCTTCGAGCTCGCTGGCCGCAGCGCCGATCTGCCAGGCCAACAAGGTCCCGATGATCACCCCTTCCTCGACCAACCCCAAGGTCACGGAAGTCGGCGACTACATTTTCCGCATGTGCTTCATCGATCCCTATCAGGGCGAAGCCATGGCGAACTATGTGTCGAAGCAGGCCGGCATGAAGACAGCCGCCATCCTGATCGACAACAAGAGCGACTACTCGACCGGCCTGGCCGCGTTCTTCGAGCGGACGTTCGTCGCAAACGGCGGCAAGGTCGTCGCCAAGGCCAGCTATGCCCAGGGCGACAGCGATTTCCGCTCGCAGCTCACCAACATCAAGAGCGCCAATCCGGAGATCATCTTCGTCCCGGGTTACTACAACGACATCGGCCAGATCGCCATCCAGGCCCGCGACCTGGGCATGAAGCAGCCGCTGGCCGGCGGCGATGGATGGGAATCGCCGAAGCTGATCGAGATCGGCGGCAAAGCGCTGGAAGGTTGCCTCTACTCGAACCACTATCACATCGACGATCCGTCGCCGGCCGTGCGCGAGTTCGTGCAGAAGTACGAAGAGCGCTTCGGCGCGAAGCCGGACTCGCTGGCCGCGCTGGGCTATGACTCGACGCGCGTGCTGGTGGAGGCCATCAAGCGCGCCGGTACGACCGACGGGCCGAAGCTCCGCGACGCCATCGCCGCGACGCAGGGCTTTGCCGGCGTCACGGGCATGATCAACCTTGGGCCGGACCGCAATCCGATCGGTAAGAAGCTGGCCATCCTGGAGATCAGGAACGGTGAGCTGACCCTGAAGGCGACGGTCGATCCCATGGCAGGCAGCACTCCGGCGGCAACAGCTACGGAAACATCGGCCACCACGGCCACCACGACGCAGTAGGGATCGGGAAAAGACTTTACAACGTCAGGTCCGGCGAGTAGTTTTCGCCGGACCTTTTTTTGCCTCGCCAATGCAGACCCTCCTACAGAACCTGCTCAACGGGATTGCCGCCGGCTCCATCTATGCGCTCATCGCGCTCGGTTACACGATGGTCTACGGCATCCTCAAACTGATCAACTTCGCGCACGGCGACGTCTTCATGATCGGCTCGTTCGTCGGGTTCTACGTCGGCGGCGCTCTGACCAAAGCCAGCGGCGGGGATCCCTCGCCGGTGAATGCGGCCATCGTGATGATCACGTCGATGCTCATCTGCGGCGCCCTCGGATATCTGAACGAGCGCATCGCCTATCGACCGCTGCGCAACGCGCCGCGCATCGCGTCGCTGATCACCGCCATCGGCGTGTCGTTTCTTCTCGAGTACGGCGGCCAGTTCGTCTTCGGTCCCGACCCGAAGTTCTTCCCGACGCTCATCGAGAAGCACGTGATCAACCTCGGTGGCGTGGTCACGACGAACTATCAGCTCATCGTGCTCGGCGTGGCCATCGTCTTCATGGCCCTGCTGCAGTACATCGTCTACGGCACCAAGTTCGGCCGGGCCATGCGCGCCGTCTCGTTCAACTTCGAGACCGCGTCGCTGATGGGAATCCCGACGGACCGCATCATCTCCACCACGTTCGTCATCGGCTCGATGCTGGCCGCCGTGGCGGGCATTCTCTACGGCCTCTCCTATCCGAAGATCGATCCGCTCATGGGCATCATGCCCGGACTGAAAGCCTTCGTGGCCGCCGTCCTCGGCGGGATCGGCAACGTCCCGGGCGCCGTCGTCGGAGGTCTGCTGATCGGCATCGTGGAGTCGTTCGTGGGAGGCTCCTCATTTTCGAATTACCGCGACGCCATCGCCTTCGTCATCCTCATCGTCATCCTCCTGTTCCGGCCATCGGGACTATTCGGAAAGTACCAACCGGAGAAGGTGTGATGAGCCGGATTGAGGATGAAGGATTGAGGATTGAGGATTGTCATCCCCCAATCCTCAATCGTCAATCCTCAATCCTCAATCCCCGGGAGGCGCGGGCGTGCTGAAACGCTGGTGGCTCCGCGACCTCGTCTCGCTGGTCGTGTTCGTGGGTATCGTGTACGGCGCGTGGATAGCGTTGGAGTACGCGACGCTCTATTGGCCGGCCATGCGTTACTACAACCGCATCATCGTGCTGATGGGGATCAACATCATCATGGCGGTGTCGCTGAACATCATCAACGGGCATGCCGGGCAGTTTTCCCTCGGGCATGCCGGGTTCATGGCCGTCGGCGCGTATACAGCGGCGTTCCTGACCGTGAAGTATTTCGCGCCGTTCGTCAATCAACTGCCGGAGGGGAGCAGCGAGCGGATTCTCTGGCAGAACGTGTTCCTGCTCGTGTCGATCGGCGCGGCCGCGGTCGTTTCGGCCATCGCCGGATACATCGTCGGGCTGCCGTCGCTGCGATTGCGCGGCGATTACCTGGCCATCGTCACTCTCGGATTCGGCGAGATCATCCGCGTGCTGATCCTCAACATCGAGGAGATCGGCGCCGCGCGCGGTCTGACCGGCATCCCAGGCTGGAGTAGTTTCTTCTGGGTCTTTTTCTTCGCCGGAATCACCATTCTGATCTCGCACCGTCTGGTCTCTTCCTCGGTGGGCCGCGCGTTTCTGGCCGTGCGTGAGGACGAGATCGCGGCCGAGTCGATGGGCGTCGATACTACGCGCTACAAGGTCAAGGCTTTCGTCATCGGCTCGGCGCTGGCCGGCGTTGCGGGCGCGCTGTATGGCTCGCTGCTGATGTATCTCAATCCCGGCATGTTCACGTTCGTGAAGTCGTTCGAGGTCGTGGCCATGGTGGTCCTCGGCGGACTGGGATCGATCTCCGGGTCGATCGTGGCCGCCATCGTCCTCACCTTCCTGCCGGAAGGTCTGCGCGTCGTGAAGGACTTCATGCCCGGCGGCCGCGATCCGCGCATGGTCATCTACTCGATCATGCTCATCGTGCTGATGCTCACGCGGCCGCAGGGACTGTTCGGCCGCCGCGAGCTTTGGGATTTCCTCCCGAAGCGCAAAGACAGAATCCCCACGGAAGGCCGCGACGACGGCGATGCCGATAGCAAGCTCGATCGCAACGCGGGACCTCCGGTGACGTAATGGCGAACCCCATGCCGAACAACACCGCATTGCTCGATGCCAGGAACGTCACCATCCGCTTCGGTGGTCTGACCGCCGTCTGCGAATTCAATCTGACGATCCGCCCGGGCGAGCTGCTCGGTCTCATCGGTCCAAACGGTGCCGGCAAGACCACGCTCTTCAACATGCTCACCGGCGTCTACAAACCGACCGAGGGTGAGATTCGTATCGCCGGCGTCTCGACGCGCGACATGAAACCGTACGAGATCACCAGCCTCGGCGTAGCGCGTACGTTCCAGAACATCCGCCTCTTCAAAGAGCTGTCAGTTCTCGACAACGTGAAGATCGGCGGACATATCCACTACAAATACTCCGGCACAGCCGCGGTGCTGCACACCAATCGCTTCCGAGCTGCCGAGGATGAGGCCGAGATCGAGGCCGAGAAACTGCTCGATCTCTTCGGACTGCGCCATCGCGCCGAAAGCTACGCGAAGAACTTGCCGTACGGCGATCAGCGCCGGCTGGAGATCGCGCGTGCGCTGGCGGCGCGGCCGAAACTGCTCCTGCTCGACGAGCCTGCCGCGGGCCTCAACGACAGCGAGACCCAGGCCTTGATGGAGACCATCCACGACATCCGCGATCGCTTCGACATCGCCATCCTGCTCATCGAGCACAACATGGAGCTCGTCATGGGCATCTGCGAACGGATCGTCGTGCTGAACTTCGGAAAGACCATCGCAACGGGAACTCCCGAGGAGATCCGCAGCAACAACGACGTCATCGAGGCCTACCTCGGCGAGCCGGCGGAGGCGCTGGAGTTATGAGTCTTCTCTCGATCCGCGACCTCGAAGTCGGCTACGGCACGATCCCCGCGCTGCACGGCATCGACCTCGACATCGAAAAGGGCGAGATCGTCACGCTCATCGGCGCGAACGGCGCCGGCAAAACCACCACGCTGCGCACGATCTCCGGCCTGCTCAAGCCCAGCAAAGGCGACGTCACCTTCAACGGCGAGAGCATCAAAGGCGTGAAGCCGCACATCATCACCGCGCGCGGAATCTCGCACGTCCCCGAAGGCCGCGGCATCTTCTCCAACCTCACCGTGCAGGACAACCTCGAGCTCGGCGCCTACCTGCGCAAAGACAAGATCACGCAAGCCGAATACGATCGCGTCTTCTCGCTCTTTCCCGTGCTCAAAGACCGCTTCAAACAAAATGCAGGAACGCTCTCAGGCGGCGAGCAACAGATGCTGGCCATCTCCCGCGCCCTCATGTCCAAACCCGCCGTGTTGCTCCTCGACGAACCCTCGCTTGGCCTTGCGCCACAAATGGTCCAGACCATCTTCCGCGTCATCCGCGAGATCAACGCCGAAGGAACGACCATCCTCCTCGTCGAACAAAACGCCCACATGGCGCTGGTCACCGCGCATCGCGGCTACGTCATGGAAACCGGAAGAATCACGATCCACGACGACACGAAAGCGTTGTTGGCGAGCGACCGGATCAAGAAGGCGTACCTGGGCGGGTAGCTCCACTAACATCAACCCGACAAGAGTGGACTTGGTGGACGTTGTGGACGTTGTGGACCGAGTGGACGTTGTGGACGCGTTGTCCACCGAAGTCCACAACGTCCACCAAGTCCACCAAGTCCACTCAACGAGACACTGGACTCAGTCCAACGCTTCGCTCCTCAGGGTTGGAGCCTGCGCTCCGTCTCCCTCTGCAACGACAGCAACTCGTTGATCTCCGGCGCGTTTCCCGGAATCTCCTCCAGCCTTTGCGAGATCTCCAGTGCGTTTTTTGCGCACTGCCAGTTTTCGAGGCGGACGTGGGATCGGGCGATGTGGAAGTAGGGGTAGTAGTCGACCATCCACATGCCGTACATGCGGGCTTGCTTCTGCGGGTCGGGGCGCTGCGCGACGGCGTCGATGAAGTGGGTGAGGGCCCGCGAGTAATCGCCCTTGCGCTCGAGGGCCAGGCCGAGCTCGTAGTTGGCGTACCACGGCGCGTTGCCGAGCTTCATGTCGAGCGGCAGGTCGCACTTCATCAGCACGTCGTTGCGTAGGAGGTTGAACTCTGCCTCGCTGAGCGTCGGTGCCTTTTTGTCGTAGACGGCGTATCGCGGAAATCTGCCGGTAGCGTCGCCGCGCAGCAGGAGCTGATAGGCGACGAGCAGCGGACGGCCGACTTCGCTCCGCGCCGCCATCCCTGATGTCTCGGCGAGTGCCAGCTCTTTGCGCGCGCGATCGACGTCGCCGCCCATCTGGCTGGCGATGGCCAGGTAGAGATGGGGCAGGTAGTCGATGTATTGCTGATGCCCGGCCGGCACCTGCACGCCCTCTTCGGCGCGGCTGGAGAGCGCGGCTGCGAGTGCTTCGCGCGCTTCCTCCGCGCGACCCTGCTCGATGAGACGCACGCCTTTCTCGTAATGCTCGTACCAGTTCGTCGCCGAGGCGGTGGAGGCGGTGAGCAAGAGGACAGTGGTGAAGATCCGGATCATGAGCTCTCCCTGAAATTTGTTACGGATTGTGTGAGCGCATTGTACGGCGCCTAACTTCGGACCGGGCGTGGCGTCTATCACGTTCATAAGGAAAGGGACACCTATGCGACGTCTGGTTATCGCCCTGGCTCTGGTCATCATTCCCGCCGCGGGATCTGCGGCCCATGAGAATTTCTCGATCAATGGAGACGACTGTACGGCCCGCAACTTTCATTGGAACGACAGCCCGGCCTTCGTGACCAAACAGACCATCGACGGGCGCGGCCTGCGCGCCATCAAGGCCAACGTCACACAGGCGCCGGTCTCGGTCATCGGCGACAGCACGAGTGGCTACTGGATCGACGTCTGCAAAGCCGCCGCGCGCGCCGAGGACCTGAATGCCATTCGGGTGACGCTGGACGGCGACGAGCTGCGCGCCACCGGTCCCGACAATCGCTCGTGGACGGTGATGTACAAGATTCACGTTCCGCGCAACGCCGACGTGCAGATCGAAGCGAAGAACGGACCGCTCTCGTTCAGGAACGTCGACGGCACCATCGTGGCGCGCTCGCACAACGGCCCGCTGTCGCTCCGGAACGTCTCGGGCAACGTCGATGCGACCACGAAGAACGGTCCGATCAGCGTGCATGGCGGCTCGGGAACCTTGAAAGTGGAGGCATCCAACGGTCCGCTGTCGGTGCATCTCGACGGCAACTCGTGGCTCGGCACGCTCGACGCGTCGACGAAGAACGGCCCGCTCAGTGTGAAGATCCCGCGCGGCTACAACTCGGGAGTAGTCGTCGAAGCGAGCGGCCGCGGTCCATTTTCCTGTCGCGCCGAAGGTTGCGAGCGCTGGCGCGCCGCACGCAGCGCCGACGACGACGATAACGCCTGGCACAGCGAGCGCCCCCGTCGCATCGAGCTGGGCAACGGCCAGGCAAACGTGCATCTGTCGACGGTCAACGGCCCGGTGACGATCAAGGAAGAGGAGTAGTTGATAGCTCGCAGCTCTCAGCTCGCAGCTCTCAGGCCCGCCCGTCCGGGTTTTTGCTGAGAGCCGAGAGCTGAGAGCTGCGAGCTTCTCCCGCTGTACACTGTTCAGCCTCGGGATGATCCGCACCACTTCCGATGCTGCAGTTTCGCGCGGGCAGTTGCTCGCGGTCCTCGGCGTGGGGTTTGGACTGGCGGTCACCATCGGCAATGCGGTGGGCGCGGGCATTCTGCGCACGCCCGGCGTGATCGCGTCGCACCTGCAGACGTTCTGGCCGTTCATGGCCGTGTGGGTCGTCGGTGCGCTTTACGCGCTGCTCGGTGCGAATGCGCTGGCGGAGCTCGGAACGCTCGTGCCGCGCAGCGGTGGGCAGTACGTCTTCGTCCGCCACGGCCTCGGCGATTACGCCGGCTTCGTCGTCGGCTGGAGCGACTGGATCTCGACGTGCGGTACGACCGCGGCCGTGGCCATCGTGGTCGGTGAGTACAGCGTCGGACTCTTCCCGGAAGCGCGCACGCAGCACGTCGTGGCGCTCACGGTCGTGGCACTGTTCACGATCGTGCAGTGGATCGGCATCCGCGCCGGTGGTGCCGTGCAGAACGTTACCAGCCTCGTGAAGGCGCTCGCGTTGGTGGGCTTCATCGTCATCTGCTTCTGGCTCGGCACGCGTACGCCGTGGGCTCCGACGGTGGTGACGACCGAGCGCGAAGGATCGCTGTTCATTCCGTTCATCCTGGCGCTGCAGTCGGTGATCTACACGTATGACGGCTGGTCCGCGGTCATCTACTTCTCCGAGGAAGTGAAGGATTACGGCAAGAGCATCCCGAGGGCGATGCTCTCTTCCGTGGTGACGATTGGCGCGTTGTACATTTTCATCAATCTGGCGTTCCTGGCCGTAGTCGCGCTGCCGACCATCGCCGGAAGCAACTTTGCCGCGGGCGTGGTGGTGGAGCGGCTCTTCGGTGCCAACGGCTCGAGCGTTCTTCGCGCGCTGGTGATCCTCGTTCTGCTCAGCGCCGTCAGCTCGAACGTCCTGATGGCGCCGCGCGTTCTCTTTGCGATGGCGAGGGACGGACTGTTCTGGCGTGGTGCGCGCGAGGTCAACCGCGGCGGCACTCCCGACATCGCTCTCCTGATCAGCAGCATGCTGGCCGCGGCGTTCATCATCTCCGGAACGTTCGAGACCGTCATCGCCGTTCTGTCCTTCTTCTTCGTGGCGAACTACACGCTCTCGTTCGTGACGTTGTTCGTTTTGCGGCGCCGCGAGCCAAAGACCGAGAGGCCGTATCGCGCGTGGGGGCATCCCTTCACCACCGGCCTGGCCCTGGTGGCCTCGGTCGTGTTTCTCATCGGTGCGCTGATCAGCGATTTGACCAGCAGTTTCTACGCCGTGGGATTGCTCATGCTGAGCTTTCCGGTGTATTGGTTGATCAGAAGAAACACAGCTCCGACGTCATGATCGATCCGCGCCTCGAATACGCCAGCACTCTCTCCTCCCACTACTACCTCGATCCGTCCGTCCTGAAGACGGAGAACCGCCGCGTGTTCGGCCGCACGTGGCAACTCGCAGGGCGCGCCGAACAGGTGCGCGAGTCGGGGCAATACTTCACCACCACGATCGGCGAGGAGCCGGTATTGGTCGTTCGCGGTTCCGACGCGATCCTGCGCGCCATGACCAACGTCTGCCGCCATCGCGCCGGTCCCATCGCGAGCGGCGAAGGCCGGCGTCCCGTCCTGCAGTGCGGATATCACGGCTGGACCTACTGGCTCGACGGACGTCTCAAGAACACGCCCGAGTTTGAAGGCGTCGCGGATTTCGATCGCGCCACCTGCACGCTGCCTCAATATCAGGTGGGCATCTGGAACGAGCTCGTGTTCGTGAATCTCGATCCTGCCGCGGAGCCGCTCGCCGATTTCCTCGGCGAGCTGACGACTGACATGCCGCCGCACGACTACACCGGCTTCCAGCTCGCGCAGAGAAAAGTGTGGGAGCTCGACTGCAACTGGAAGGTCTACGTCGACAACTACCTCGAGGGATACCACATCCCCATCGTCCATCCCGGCCTCTTCCGCGAGCTGGACTACGCGAACTACCGGACGGAAACCAAACGGAGCTACTCCATCCAGTTCGCTCCGACGCGCGCCAACGCCACCCGCATCCGGACTCATCCCGTCGACGGCATCGATGACGACCAGGTGCGCTACTTCTGGCTCTTCCCCAACCTCATGCTCAACGTCTATCCCGACAACTTCTCCACGAACCTCATCCTGCCGCTCGGACCGGAACGGACCGTGACCCTGTTCGATTGGTACTTCAAAGATCCCGAAGCCGCCCGGCCGCAGATCGACGAGACCGTGGCTTTCAGCGACGAGATCCAACTCGAAGACATCGACATCTGCCAGGCCGTCCAACGCGGCCTCCGCTCCTCCACCTACGACCGCGGCCGCTTCTCACCCCAGCGCGAAAACGGCGTGCATCATTTTCATTCGATGTATGAAGAGTTGATGACGAAGGACGCGTAATCGCGCTTCGATGTCGCCCCTTCGGGACTCGAACTCCATCCACCATGGAATCCCCACCCTAACGGGATGGGGCTAAAACGATGTCGCCCCTGACGGGGCTGATGAGAGACCGGCCGGCCAACTGATTCGCGACTGTAATCGCGACGCGGCGCCATCGTTTTGGCGCTGTGATCTGTGCATGGCGGGTCGTTGAATCTGAGTCGAGTAGCGCGCATCGTTTCGGCGGTGTGAGGTGGGCACGGCTGGTCGTTGAATCTGAGCCGCGAAGCGGCGCCATCGCTTTGGCGCTGTGACGAGTGCACAACGGGTGGTTGAATCTGAGTCGAGTAGCGCCCATCGTTTTGGCGGTGTGACGTTGGGGAAGGCTTGTCGTAAAACTGAGCCGCGTAGCAGCGCAATCGTTTTGACGGCGTGAGGTTGGGGCACGGCTGGTCGTTGAATCTGAGCCGCGTAGCGGCGCTATCTTTTTAGCCCCATCCCGTTAGGGTGGGGACTCCCATGGTAGTTGAATCGAGCCGCGTAGCGGCGGCATCGAAGCGTTCATGACCACACGTACAGTTCGTCATATTCGATCTCGTATCGTTTGAGAAACTCGAGGTACTCCTCCTGAAACGTACGCGTTCGATGATGCTCTTCCTGATTGGCGATGTATCGCACGACGTCATCGACGTTGGATCGGCTGACACTGAACGCGCCGTAACCCTGTTGCCACGCGAACTTTCGCGCCGGCCATTTCTCATGGATGAATCGCGATGAATTCGCTTTGAGCTTGCCGACGACCTCGGACACGGATGCCGAGGCGGGTAACTGCACAAGAAGATGAGCGTGATCGGCGACGGATTTGATCGCGATGGTTTTCACGCCGATATTGCGACCAACGCCACACACGTATTTTTCAACTTCTTCGCGGATGTCGTTTTCGAGCGATGGGAATCGATCCTTGGTGCTGAAGATGAGGTGTGTCAGCAACGACGTGTGCGTATGCGCCATGACAAAGCGTACCTCGGAGGCACGCTTCGATGCCGCCCCTACGGGACTCGATTCAACCCGCAATGGGGTCCCCACCCTAACGGGATGGGGCTAGAACGATGGCGCCCCGATGGGGCTACGAAGACCACAGCCTGATTTCCACCTTGAGGATGGGGCTAGAAACAAGGATCTGCGGACTTACGCGCAGAATGGGATCTCGCCGAGTTCCCGGCACGTCTTGAGCAATTTCATTTCTCTACGATCGCGGTATCACTCGAACAGTTTTTCTAAAACTCGTAGAGCTCACTTCGCCCACGCCGCCCCCGCCTGAATTGCCCGCGCATACACCGGACACGTCTCCACATGCGCGCCCGGCAAGTAGCCGGTGCTCATGAGGAACTCGCCGGTGATTTCGCCGCCGGTGAAGACGAAGGTTTTCTTGAAGAGCTTGACCCATTCGGCTTTGTCGCGGGGGTGATGGGCGTCGAGCCAGGCGGCGAAGGTGCCGTCGGTTTTGCGGAGAGCGAGGATGCGTTTTGCGTTCTCGATGGCGGCGCCGACTTTGAGGCGGTTGCGGATGATGCCGGCGTTTTCGAGCAGGCGCGCGCGGCGTCGGGCGTCGAAGCGGGCTACTTTCTCGACGGAGAATCCGGCGAAGGCTTCCACGAACGCTTCGCGTTTGCGCAGGATCGTCAGCCAGGAAAGGCCGGCCTGATTGATCTCCAGGACGAGTCGCTCGAAGAGGCGATCGTCCTCGCGGATGGGGAAGCCGTATTCGTGCTCGTGATAGGGACCGTGAAACGGATGGCCGGGAGCCGCGTCGCAGTACGTCATCCCGGCCATCGTTTCATGAGATCAGTTCGGCTGTGCTCCGAGTTGCGCGCCGAGGAAGGTCGTGTCGTTGGTGATGTTGTCGACGAGCGTCGCGTATGCGCCGATCAAACCTCCGCTTTCGACCTGAACGATCAACATGGCCGCCTCGGGCGGCGTGACGCCGCGCGATCCGAAGATGTCGTTGATTTGCATGCCTCCGGCGCGCGGGACCTTGATCGAGAACGAATCGAGCTCGTGGAGGTTCTGATCGAGGACGCGGATGCGGACGCTCGCTTCGGGGCCGGCGATGGTCGACGGCGAGAGCTCCACCAGGCCGAGGTTCGTGCGGAAACCACTTCCGCCGGTCACGCCGAGGATCTCGAGATGATCGCCCGGCGCGGCCATCTGGAAATTGTTCAGCGGCGGAATCAGCGATCCGTACGTCGCGCCGCTGTCCTCGACGGTGTAGGTGCGCGAGGTCACGCGCACGCCGTCGCCGAACGTATTCGACCAGTAGCGCAGTCGCGCCAGACCGGTCATGTCGAACAGCGTTGGCAGCGCGTCGGCGACCGTGCGCGCCTCGCGCGGCAACAGCGTGAACGACACCATCTTCATGCCGGCTGAGTCCCACTGTTTTGCCTCCAGCGTCACTGTGCTGGTCTCGCTGGTGGGGTTGAAAAGATAGATGTCGCTGCGGAAGCGTGATCCGTTGGCTCCGTCGAGGTGACCGATGACCGGGATGACGCGGATCTGATCGGAGGCCGGCAGATCGGGCGGGAAGTAGGTGGGATCGTTCGTGCGATTGTCGATGGCCACGACGGTGGCGATGGCCGTTCCGCGCGTCGGTTGAATCACCAGGCCGCCGGCATCGCGCGAGAAGAGGTCGAGCGTGCCGCCGATGCCGTTGAACTGCAGGATGCCGCCGGGAGGTGCGTCGATCGTTATTTCGGTTGCGCCGATCGAGCCCGAGACGCCGAACGCGCCGAGAGTCGCAGCGGTTCCGCGGCCTGACGTATCGGTCAGCAGAACGTTGGTGCGGAAATGCTGGCCGGGAAACGCGCCAGCGAAGGTCACGGGGAAGCGCGGGCCGGCGGCGTTGAAGAAGTCGATGGCCTGCATGCCGAACCCGAACGTTCCGCCGCCCTCGCCTTTGTGACTATAGGTGCGGCCGACGACGTTGATGCCGGACTCGGGGATGAAGTGCAGCGCGCCGCCGCCGTCTGCGATCGCGAAGAGCGAGTGCAATACGTCGGGGATGAAGCGGATCTGGCCGGGCTGCAATGTGACTGTTTGCTGGTGCAACGCTGCTGTCTGCACGTCCTGACCGAGCCCGATGAAACGGACGTCGACGTTCTGCGCCACTTGCAGTGGGTTGTAGATCGTGACGTCGGTCAGCCAGCGCGAATCGAATGCGCCGTGCAGACGAGCCACGCCGGGAAGGACGAGATGCTGCTTGAGCGACGCGCGCACCACGCCCCATTCCTGAATGACGTCGCCGCCGCCGCCCGGAGCAGGCGAGACAATGATGTCGACGTCATTCCGGAATGCGCCGGAGTTGAAGACGAACGGCTCGCCCTCGGCCATCTTGTCGACGTCGACATGGACGAAGCCCTTGTTCCACTCTTCATTGAGATAGAGCTCGTCGTAATGACGCGGCATCGGATCGCCGACCTTCCAGACGGCGAGCGCCGGATCGATGAATGGCCGTTGCAATTCCACGGAGCGGTCGCGATGAACCTGGATGAGCAGCGTGTTGCCGGAGTTGCCGGCAATGAGCGCTTCGACTTCCGGTCCGGAGACATCGCTCCACTGTTGCTGGAGGCCCTGGGGACGCGTGTGCCGCGAGAGCGTCGTGGCCCTGCCGGGCTGACGTTGCAGCAGCCACGCTCCTTCGTAGTCGTGCGATGGAACGGCGAAGAAGCGCATCAGATCGGTCCATGGCCCGGCCGGCCATGGCGTGCCGAGCGACGGAGGCGTCACGTCGTACGGGCCGGCGATGAACTGCGCTTGATTGTTGTGGTGGAAGAACAGGAAGCGTCCGAGCGAGGAGGTCGCCTGAATGTAGGCGGAGCCATCTCCGGTGATCCAACCGGAATAGCGAACGCCGCTCTGGACGGGCGCCAGCGTCTTGCGGCTGATCGCCAGAGGCGCGTTCAGGTCCAGGATCTCGATCGCGCTCTGCGTGCGGAGCAGCAGGCGGGTGGCCGTTCTGTCCTGGCCGATCACGGTCGTAAAAGGATCCTCGACGAGCGGCACAATCTGTCCGTTGATGCGAAGGGCGAAAACGCCGTGATAGCCGACGTTGACGATGAACGGGAAGTGATCGGTGAGATTGCGAACGGGATTCGTCATGCCCTGGACATGCGGACCTCCGAAGTCGTTTTCGCTGGTGCTGACCAGGTACTTGCCCCGCAGCTCCCCGATCTCAATCCACGTTTCGCCGCCATCGGGACTGAGGTACGTATAGAGCTGCCCGTCCGCCTGATAGGCCGAGACGAGAAGGACCGGCGCAGCGCCGGATTCCTTCGGCTCATAGAGCGCCGCCGCCTGGATGTTCGAAGTACCTCCGCCCATCGGGAAAACGACGCGCGGTTCCTTGATGCCCTTCGTGTCGTACAGAACGAGCTGATGCTGTTGCCACCAGTTCGAATCGTCCATCGCCTCGATCAATACGAAATGACGCGTGGTCCGATCGTGAAACCCGGCCAGCGAAGTTCGATTGCTGTAGGGCGCGTAGGAAAGAACGCGCGCAAAGGCGGGGACGGCGAGGGCGATGATCGTGAACGACAGGACGGCGAGACGACGCTTCATGAATGCCTCCAGGAGCCACATGGGAGCTCGTGTTCCTGGAATTTATGCGCGTATGGCATAAAACGCAACGGTTATTTGCGTCTCAGGCACTTCGCACGACGCGCGATGCCCTATGCGGTCCGCGCCAGGATGCCTCAGGCTTTTCCGATGATCTCGCTCCAGGGCAGTCGTCGCACCAGCTGCACCTTCTCGTCGATCGACTCCTGCGTGGCCCGCTCGCCGAGCACGCGCCGGAGGTAGTCGACCTCGGAGGATACGAGCTTGTTGTTCTTGGGGAGGAGGCGGAGGGCGGCGGTCTGGAGGTTGCGCTCGGAAACGGAGATGAGCTTGGAGGGCTTCTTGACCTGCGCTTGCATGATGGTGGCAACGCGCGCCCGCCGCGAAATCATCCAGCAATTTCACAACATCGCCACCGCGGCGTGCGCGGGCGCTACCGCTTCCGCGAGGCAGCCGCGGTCCGCATCGGCAGCACCGTCCTGAACCCAAATGAATCCTGCACGAACGTTTGCCTCTGGGGGAGGCAACCGCACAGGGCGCAGCGCATGCCATCGACGTGCGCCGCCCGGGAGTGACCGCAATGTTCGCATCGCTTCATCGTTGGCCTCCACACGGTTAATTCATACTCAAAATGAATGCCGATAAATGAGCGCTTCAAATGAGCTCTGCGATAAGAGTAAGGCCGGGTTCGGTGAAGCTGACGTTTGGCTAACCGGCGTAGATCGGCGCTACGATTACCTGCATGAGCGAACTGATCGATGCCATCCAGCAAGGCGACGCCGCACGCGTGAATGAGCTGCTCGAGACAGATCCCGCGCTGTTGCAAACTCACGACGGACCGGTCTCACCGATTTTCACCGCGATCTACCACGGGAAGAACGACATCGCCCGGCTGCTGGTCGAGCGTGGCGCTCCAGTCTCGTTTGCCGAGGCCTGCGCACTGGGCGATCTCGATCGCGTCGAGCGCCAACTGGCCACCGATCCGAACGTGCTTCACGTTTTCTCTCCCGACGGCTATCCGCCCCTCGGCCTGGCGATCTTTTTTCATCATCCCGACGTGGCGCGCCTGCTCATCGAGCGCGGCGCCGGCGTGAACGCGCCGGCGACCAACGCACAAAAAGTCGCGCCGGTCCACGCCGCCGCAGCCGCATGCGATCACGCCACGATGCGGCTTCTCCTCGAACGCGGCGCCGACCCCAACGCCCATCAGCAACTCGACTACACCCCGATGCACGGCGCAGCCGCCCGCGGCGACCTCGAAATGGCCACGATCCTCCTCCAGCACGGCGCCGAGCGCCTCCCCAAAGCCACCGACGGCCAGACGCCAGCCGACGTCGCGCGCAGCCACGGACAGCCGGAGTTCGCGAAGTGGATCGAAGGCGTTGGGTAGCAAGTGAGCGGGTAAGCCAGGTCTCGTGAACTGGCCGAGCGGCGTCCCGCCGCGCTTATAATCCGCCGCCTTATGGCGAGCACGGTTCGGATCAAGGAGTTGCCGCAGCACGTTGGCGAGAGTGTTTCGGTCAATGGGTGGCTGTACAACAAGCGTACTTCGGGGAAGTTGCAGTTTCCGATCGTTCGGGATGGCAGCGGGTTTGTGCAGTGCGTGGTGTCGAAAAAGGAAGTGTCCGAGGAGTCTTGGAATGACTCGGACAGGGCCACGCAGGAATCGACCATCAGCGTGACGGGGACGGTCGTGGCGGAGCCACGTGCGCCGGGTGGGGTCGAGCTGCACGTGCAGGACATTCGTCTCATCGGTCTGGCCGAGCCGTATCCGATCTCGCCGAAGGAGCACGGCACTGACTTCCTGATGAACCATCGCCATCTCTGGTTGCGGTCGATGAAGCAGCACTCTGTGCTGCGCATTCGCAACGAAGTCGAGAAGGCCATCCGAGACTTTTTCTATGACCGCGATTTCGTGTTAATCGACTCGCCGATCCTCACGGCCAACGCCGCAGAGGGAACGTCGACTTTGTTCGAGACCGACTACTTCGGCGACAAAGCGTATCTGTCGCAATCGGGTCAGCTCTACCTCGAGCCGGCTGCGGCCGCGTTCGGAAAGGTCTACTGCTTCGGCCCCACGTTCCGCGCCGAGAAATCGAAAACGCGCCGCCATCTCACGGAGTTCTGGATGGTCGAGCCCGAGGTGGCGTTCCTCGAATTCGCCGGCCTTCAGGAACTGGCCGAGGAGTTCGTCGAATACATCGTTGGCCGCGTGATGGAGAACTGCGGGGAAGAGCTCAAACAACTCGAGCGCGACCTCACCAAGCTCGAGCACGTCAAACGACCCTTCCCGCGCATCACCTACCGCGACGCCATCGAGCTGCTGAAATCGAAAGGGATGGAGGCGAACTTTGGCGACGACATCGGCGGCGACGAGGAGACGGTCATCGCCAACTCATTCGACCGGCCGGTGATCATCACGCACTACCCGGCGGCGATCAAAGCGTTCTACATGAAGCCCGATCCGAGCGATCCGACGCTTGCGCTGGCCATGGACATGATCGCGCCGGAAGGTTACGGCGAGATCATCGGCGGCTCGCAGCGCATCGACGATCACAACCTGCTGGTGCAGCGCATCGAAGAGCACAAACTCCCGCTCGAGGCCTTCCAGTGGTATCTCGACGTGCGCAAGTACGGCACGTTCCCGCACTCCGGCTTCGGCATGGGCATCGAGCGCATGGTGGCCTGGCTCAGCGGCGTCCCGCATCTCCGCGAGACCATTCCGTATCCGCGCATGATCAACCGCATCTATCCGTAGCCGGGATTGAGAATTGAGGATGACGAGAGCATGACTGCATCGGAATCGTCTGTCTCGGCGGAGCCATCCTCAATCCTCGATCCTCAATCCTCAATCCCAAACCTCCGCATCATTCCCCTCGGCGGTCTCGGCGAGATCGGGATGAATTTGATGGTGTACGAGTGTGGCGACGAAGCCATCCTCGTCGATTGCGGGATGATGTTTCCGGACGCGGCTACGCTCGGCGTCGACGTCATCGTCCCCGACATGTCGTACATCTTCGACAATCCGTCGAAGTTCAAGGCGCTCTTCCTGACGCACGGTCACGAGGATCACATCGGCGCGGTGCCGTTTCTCGTGGAGCGCGTACCGATGCCGGTTTACGGCATGCCGCTGGCGCTCGGGTTCGTGACGGACAAGCTCGACGAGTTCGGCATCGAGGAGTTCGAGCTCCGGCCGATGCAGCCGCGCGACGTCGTGGAGGTCGGTCCGTTTCTCGTCGAGGCCATCCGGGTCACGCACTCGATCGTCGATGCCCTCGGCTACGCGATTCGCACGCCGGCCGGCACGATCATTCACACGGGCGACTTCAAGATCGATCACACGCCGATCGATGCGAAGCCGACCGATCTCGCGCGCTTCGCGCATTACGGCGAAGAGGGTGTGACGCTGCTCGTCAGCGACTCAACGAATGCGCTCATCCCCGGACATGGTCCGTCCGAGAAGACCGTCGGCAGCGCACTCGACCGCGTGTTCGCGAACGTGAAGGGCCGCATCATCGTGACCACCTTCGCATCGCACATCCATCGCGTGCAGCAGGTCATCGATCTGGCGCGCAAACATCGGCGCAAAGTGCTGATAGTGGGTCGTTCACTCGTCGATAACGTCGAGACGGCGGAGCGCCTTGGCTATCTAAAGTTCCCGCGCGAATCGCGGGCCAGCTCGTTCGATCTACCGGCGCGCGATCTCGTCATCATGACCACCGGCACGCAGGGCGAGCCGGCGTCGGCGCTTTCCCGCATCGCCATCGGCGAGCACCGGCAGGTGTCGGTGGAGCAAGGCGACGTGGTGATCCTCTCCGCGCGGACGATTCCCGGCAACGAGCGCGCCGTCTCGCACATCATCGATCACCTCTACCGCCGCGGCGCGGAAGTCGTCCATCACGAACAGTCGGACGTTCATGTCTCCGGGCACGCATGTCAGGAAGAGCTGAAGCTGATGATGAACATCACGCGGCCGAAGTTCTTCATCCCGATGCACGGCACGCTGCGCCACCTGATCCATCACGCGCGGCTGGCGCAGGAGACGGGAATCCCGCACGGGATCGTCATCACGAACGGGCAGGTGGCGGAGATCCGCGGCGACACGATGAGCGTGCTCGAGGAGCGCGTGCAGCAGGGGAAAGTGTTCATCGATTCCGAGGCGGAGGAAGTGCCGCACGTGGTCGTCCGCGACCGCCAGCATCTCGCCGAGGATGGATTCGTGATCGTAGTGGTCGCCATCGACAGCAACGGCCGCCTCATTCGCGATCCGGAGATCATCACGCGCGGCCTGGTCCACGTCGACGCCAGCCAGGAAGTGCTGGCGGACGTGCGCCGCACGCTCGTTGGCATGTTTGACGAAAGTGCCGCCGATGAGCTGCGCGATGCCGGCATCCTCCAGGAAAAAATGCGCGCGCTGCTGAAACGATACTTCCGCAAGTCGATGGGCAGACGGCCCATGATCTTGCCGGTGATTTGGGAAATGTGACGCTGTCAGAGTCGCAAAGTCTCAAAGTCGCAAAGTCTCAAAGAGGTGATTGCGCCATCTTTGAGACTTTGAGACTTTGAGACTTTGAGACTCTCCAGCGATTCTGAGAGCGCGAATGTCCATCATCGAAGCCATCGTCCTCGGCCTGGTCCAGGGCCTGACCGAGTTCATCCCCATCTCGTCCACCGGCCATTTGAAACTCGTTCCGGAGTTGCTGGGGTGGGGCGATCCTGGTGCGGCGGTCTCGGCGGTGATTCAGTTCGGGACGATTCTGGCGGCCATTATTTACTTCTTCGGCGACATCGTGCGGCTCACCGTCGGGTTCTTCCGCGGACTGATCGCGCGCAAGCCGTTCGGCGATCCCGATTCGCGCGAGGCGTGGTACGTGATCTTCGCCACGATTCCGATCGTCGTCGTGGGCCTGCTGTTGAAGGATCAGATCGAGGGCGTCTTTCGCGGCACGTGGGTGGTCACGTTTCAACTGGTCTTCATCGCCGTGCTGATGCAGGTGGCCGAGGCGTATGCGAAGCGCGTTGGCTTCCGGGCGCGGGAAGACTTCAACGCGAAAGATGCGTGGATCATCGGCGCCGGACAGTGCATCGCGCTGATTCCCGGCTCCTCGCGCAGCGGTTCCACGATCATGACGGCGCTCTTTCGCCGCGTGCCGCACGACTACGCGGCGCGTTTCTCGTTCGTGATGAGCATCCCGGCCATCACCGCGGCGGGCGTGTTCCAACTGTTCGATGCGAAGGCCGAGCTGGCCGCCATCGGGCTTGCTCCCATCCTCATCGGCATCGTCGTGGCGTTCTTTTCGGGATGGGCGTCGATCCACTTTTTGCTGCGTTACCTGCGCACGCACACGACGCACGCCTTCATTTACTATCGCTACGCGCTCGGCGCGGTCCTGGCGATTTTGCTGCTGACGGGGTACTTGAAATGAAACGCTGGTTGCTCGCTCTCGCTCTCCTGTCATCATGCAGCGGTATGCCCACCTCGGACACATCCACGACAACCACCACCGAGCCGGCATCTACACAAAGGCGTTATCTGGCCCTCGGCGATTCGTACACGATCGGCGAGAGCGTTCCCGAATCGGAACGCTTCCCCGTGCAACTCGCGCGTGAGCTCGGCCTGAGCGATCCAGCCATCGTCGCCAAGACCGGCTGGACGACGGACGAGCTCGGAAATGCGCTCAACGCAGTGCGTCTGGCCGGTCCCTTCGACCTCGTCACGCTCCTGATCGGCGTGAACAACCAGTACCGAGGACGCGACGTCGAACAGTATCGCGGCGAGTTCGCGGAGCTGCTGCAACGCGCCGTTGGCTTCGCCGGCGGCGATGCGAAGAAAGTGATCGTCGTGTCGATCCCGGACTGGGGCGTCACCCCGTTCGCCGAAGGCCGTGACCGCGCAAAGATCGCCGCGGAGATCGATCAGTACAACGCCGTCAATCGCGAAGAAGCGAATCGCGCAGGCGCGCGCTACGTCGATATCACGCCGATCTCACGCAGCGGAGATCCAGCGCTCGTGGCGGGAGACGGACTTCATCCCTCGGGTAAGCAGTACTCGGAATGGGTGAAGGTGATTCTGCCCGAGGCGCGCGCTTCGTTGCGCTAGTCGCTCAACACCTGCACTTCGGGGATGTTGCGGTACTTTTCGGCGAAATCGAGGCCGTAGCCGATCACGAATTGCGGCTCGATCGGGAAGCCGACGAAATCGGGCGTGAACGGAACTTTGCGCGCTTTCGGTTTGTCGAGGAACGCCGCCGTTTTCACTTTCGCGGCGCCGCGGCTCTCGATGTAGTTGTTGACCTCGCGGATGGAGAGGCCGCTGTCGATGATGTCTTCGACGATCAGCACCGACTTGCCGCGCATGTCGAGCTGTGGCTCTTTGAGGATCGTCACGACTCCCGAGGAGTACTTCTGGTTTCCGTAGCTGGAGATCTGGATGAAGTCCAGCGCCACGTCCATGTTGATCTGGCGCACCAGATCGGCGCAGAAGAACATGGCTCCCTTGAGTACGCAAAGGGCGATCAGCTCGGTGCCGGCAAATTCGGCGCTGATCTCTTTGGCCATCTCGGCCACACGTCGATCGATCTGTTCGCGGCTGAATAACGTCGTCTGTGCCATTCGTGTCAGAATCATAGCATCGCGGATTTGAGCAATGACGGTCGATGCAGCCGGTGATTTGCAGACTCGCTACGCGCGCATCTCGGATCGCTTCAAGGCGACCTGGACTTCGCACCAGTTCGCATCGGGCGTGTTCAGCCAGATCCTGGGCGAGGAGCTGCCGTACGAGATCGATTTCCGGCTGCTCTTCGAGCGGATCAAGAGCGCCGGCCGCATCCTGAACGGGACCTATCCGAACGAAGCGGACACGATGCTCGACAACCTCGAGGAATCGCTCGCCGAGGTTGCCCAGCTCATCCTCAAGGCCGACGCGCGGCTCAGCCCTTCGCTGCTGCGCCGCTTCTTCGACCGCCTGAAGCATCCCGATGACTCCATCGTGGACTGCCTCATCAAGTTCTATCTCTACGCCGACGCCGTCGAAGGAGATCGTCGCGACAAGCTCGATCTTCTTTTCACCCGCGTTGGTGAAGACTTCCACGCCGAGCGCGAAGAGTACGTTCTGCGCGAATCGCTCGGCCTGCGCCAGCACATCATCGAGCTCGTGTCGCTGCTGCGCGTGGCCGCCGCTCCGCGCGAGGAAGTGGTCCGTCTCATCCGCGCCATCAAGTCGATCAGCGACGACATCCAGGCTGCGGCCGCGTTCGACGACTTCGCCGAGCGCAACCTGCTCAAGGATGCGCGCACATTCAAGCATCGGGTTGGCGATCTCTACTTCGATCCCGACGTGCTGATGGCCATCATCGAGATGAACGTCTCCGCGAAGAATCGCTTCCACCGCCTGTACGGCAGCGAGGAGCGGCGGTTGGTCGAAGATGCCGACAAGCTGATGCAGCACGGCGCGGCCATCGAGCGGAACTTCGGCGACGCCAACCCGGCGCTGGCGGGCGAGTTCGCGCACTTCCGCCGGCTGCGCGAACAATTCGATTCCGCGCGCGCGCAATCGAACGTGAAGCACGAAGTGGTGTCGCGACTCAAGGCCAGCATGAATACGATCCTGGCGCAGCTCGACCGCGGACTCGATCCGGAGATCGAAACGGCCGAGCTGCCGGCCACGTTTTTCGACGAGGCTCGCAAGATCGGCAGCATGACCGCGCGCTTCGGCCGCACCGAGCCGCTGCTCGAGTTCGTGCTGCGCATCGACGCCGCCATCGAGGCTTCCGATCCGTCGCTGTCGCCCGAGGAGATCGTGGAATCTCCGCATGCCCGCGAACTGCGACTCGAAGCGTGGGAAGTGGCCGCGTACCAAAAGCTCGTCGATCGCCTGACCGCGGAAGCGGAAGAAGATACCGAGGAACTGTGGCTCCTGTATGTGCGCGCCGCAGCGCTGCGCCTCAAGATCGACGAAGAAGCAACGATCCTGGCCACCGCCATCAGCGCCGGCGCGCGCGCCGAGTCTGACCTCCTGGCGAAAGCAAAGAAAAGCCTCGACCTCGCCAAGACGCTCGATGAAGCCTTCGGCGACCTGCAACAGGAAGCCGTCTACTACTCCAACCGCCGCATTCTTCATCAGCTCTACCGCTCACGCTTCCGACTCCTGCGCGGCTTCTCGGGGCTGTGGCTGATTTACGATCGGCAGGGGTGAGGCAGTCGCAAAGTCGCAAAGTCTCAAAGTCGCAAAGGTGTTGTTGCCACCCTCTTTGAGACTTTGCGACTTTGAGACTTTGAGACTCCCCCCGCCGCCCCACTACAATCCCTCGCAATGAAAACCTACCGCTTCCTCCACCACGGACGCATCGCAGAAGGCGTCGAGCCGCCGGCCGGAGCCACGTTGCTTCCGCCGATCGTGCCTTCGAAGATCGTCTGCGTGGGGCGCAACTATGCGGAGCATGTGAAAGAGCTCGGGAACGAGGCGCCTTCCGATCCTGTGCTTTTCTTCAAGCCTGTCAGCGCGCTGCTCGCGCCGGGCGGAACGATCGTCCGTCCCGCGGTGTCGCAACGCGTCGACTTCGAGGGCGAGCTGGCCATCGTCGTCGGGCGCGAGGCGAAGGATGTGAAGGCGGATCGGTGGCGCGATTACGTGCGCGGATTCACCTGCGCGAATGATGTCACCGCGCGCGATCTGCAGAAGAAGGACGTGCAGTTCACGCGCGGCAAGGGCTTCGATACGTTCGCGCCGATCGGGCCGTGCATCGAGACCGATCTCGATCCGTCGGATGTTCGCCTGACGACGCGCGTGAACGGCGAGACGCGTCAGGACGGACGCACGTCGCAGATGATCTTTCCCCTCGGCTTTCTCTTCGAGTACATCACCGCCATCATGACGCTCGTGCCCGGCGACGTGATCCTGACCGGTACGCCCTCGGGTGTCGGGCCGTTGCAGTCCGGCGATGTGGTGGAGGTCGAGATCGAGGGGATCGGCGTGCTCACGAATGCAGTGGCATGAGGAGCTGACGCGCCGTTTTCCCGCGCTGGCGAAGCTCGCTGCCCGCCACTGTTACATCGTCGGCGGCGCGGTCCGCGATCTTCTCCTCGGGCGCGAGCCGGTCGATGCCGACGTGGCCTGTCTCGATCCGCTGGCCGCCGCTCGTACGATCCGCGATCGCGTCATCCGCCTCGGCGATGCCGAACATCTCAGCGCTTATCGTGTGGTCGATCACCAGCACGTTTACGATTTCGCGGAGCTGCTCGATCACGACATCGACGCCGATCTCGCGCGCCGCGACTTCACGATCAACGCGATGGCCGTGGATCTCGAGCGCGGCGAGTTGCTCGATCCGCACGGCGGCCAGCGCGACATCGCCGCGCGGCTCGTGCGGATGGTCCACGCCTCGAACTTCGACGACGATCCGCTGCGCGCACTGAAAGGCGTGCGCATGGCCGTGAAGTATGGCTTCACCATCGAGCCGGAAACGCTGGATGCGATCCGCATACGCGCACCGCGCATCATCGAGATGGCCGCCGAGCGCGTCACGTACGAGCTCGGCGTGATCCTCTCGGTCGGAAAATTGCGCGAAGCGATCGATCTGCTGCGACGCACGACACTCGGCGATCATCTCGGTTTGCACCTGCGCGATGTTCACGCGGACGATGTCTCGCTCGCCGGTTCCTATGCGCTGCTCGTCGAGCATCCGAAAGCGTATGCCGAGCGCTGGCGCTGGAGCGCGGAGCTGCTCCGCGATGTGCTCACGCTGCAGCGCCTCGTCGAGAACCACGACCGTATCGCACTCTTCGACGCCGGTGAATCCGTCGCGCAACAACTCACCGCCGTTCTCCGTGCCCTCGGTCGCGACGAGTCTCTCGACATGCCCGACTTCGCGATTCAACCGCTGCTCACTGGCAACGAGATCGCACAAATTACGGGACTCTCGCCGAGCAAGGAGCTGGGCCGCGTCAAACGCGCGTTGCTCGAAGCGCAGGTGCGCGGCGAAGTTGCGACGAGGGATGAGGGGATGGTGTTCGTGCGGCGCGAGAGCCGCCCCTCACCCTAACCCTCTCCCCGCCATTGCGGGGAGAGGGGACTTGAACCACTCGCGAAAACACAGTCCCCTCTCCCCTCCAGGGAGAGGGCTAGGGTGAGGGGCGGCCCTTGCGAAAAAACTACGGCGTCAGCGTCACGTCCACTTCGCCCGCGGTGACATGCACGTTGACGTGTGCGGTGCCGCCGGCGTTGAAGAAGTGGGTCTTGCCGGGGAAGAGGCCTTCGCGCGTGATGACCTCGTTGCCGAGGTGCGTGCGCACTTCGCCGACGCGACAGGAAGCGTTGAGCTCGCGGACGCGGGCGCGGGGGATGCGGATGTCCACTTCGCCGGCGCGCAGGTCGACGTCGATGTCGCCGAAGTGGCCGGCCATGTCGATCTCGCCCGCGGCGGTGTCGAAGTCGACGTCCATGCCCGGAGGGAGCTCGAGGCGGAGATCGATGCCGGTGAATTTGCGGGCGCGGAACGATTGCGCGTTCTTGCCGAGCTTGCGGCGCACGATCGCCTCGGCGCCGTTGATGACGAACTCGACGGTCGTATCGTCAACGACCTTCTGCGCCCACCGCCCTTCTTTCGCACCGTCGTAGTCGCGTGAGGCGATTCCGGAGAGGGCCAGCCGGTCGCTGGCGCCGTTGCGGATGGTGAAGCTGCCGGCGGAGATGTCGATCACGACGCGCTGCACGGCGCCGCGCGGCACGACGGTCTGGAATTCATGGGTGGCGTCCCTGGCCGCTGCTGAGGTGGCGGCGAACAAGAGCGAGGTGGCGAGGATGAACGATCTGCTCATGTCGTCAGTTACGCGCCGAGGCTCTGAAAGTTGCGATGAAAAAACAACGGGCCGGCTTACGCCGGCCCGCCGAGTACGACTCCCCAAAAGATTCGGTGATGATGGATTACTTCTTTTTCGACGCTTTCTTCGCGCCGCCTGCGGCTTTCTTTGCAGGAGCTTTCTTCTTGGCTGCCATTAGATATCACCGCCTTTCATGCCGTACGGGACCTCCCGGTCGCGCTTCTGGGCATAACTTGCCGAATCGCTTCGGCTAATTTTTCGTCCGTGGGAAAGAGGGGAGGGGGAGAAGAAGAGACGGATGCTGACGACCTGCGGCGAGTCTGAATCATGTATCTGACTGGCGATCATCATGTACTGATCAAAAGTAGGATCGTTAACTCATATTGTCAAGCATTTGTTTATCAAAATCGTAATTAACACGCGATGTTCCACGATGTTCCACGAAAATCGACCCGATTCCGATCATCGAAGCGGCGATTTCGATCGCGCGCGACGCGCTTCGATCAACTCGCAGCGATGCGATACGCGTCGCGCGTGAGCTCCGCGCATCGCTTCCACGTGAAGAAACGTGCGCGCTCGATCCCGTTCGCGCCGAGCATCGCGCGCAAATCGCCATCGCGCGCCACGCGCAGCATCGCCGACGCGAGCGCGCTCGGATCACGCGCGTCGATATGCAGCGCGGCTTCGCCGGTGACTTCGACGAGCGCCGGCGCGGTCGATGCGATGACCGCCGTGCCGTGCGCCATCGCTTCCGCCGCGGGGAGTCCGAATCCTTCTTCGATGCTCGGCATCACGAGCGCGATCGCGCTTCGATAGAGCGCTGAGAGCTCATCATCGCTGACGAAGCCGCGTGCTTCGACGCCGTCGCGTGTGCGGAAACGTTCGAATGCGCCGCCGGCCAGCACGAGCCGGATGTCCGGGATCTCGCTGCGCACGCGCGCGAATGCGTCGATCAGCGTGTCGACGTTTTTGTGAGGCTTGTCGTTGCCGACGTAGAGGAAGTAGTCGGGGAACGAGTCGGCGGTCGGCAGTCGGCGGTCGGCAGTGGCGGGGATCGTGACGCCGTTCGGGGTCACGATCACGTTCTTCGCGCCGAGCTCGGTCTCGAGCTGCGCCTTCACGGTCTCGGTCACGGTCAGCACGCAACGCGCGCGCTTCACGGCGCGGCGGAGCATGGCGCGCGCATACAGCGGAGCGAGGGGATTGCGCATCCGTTGGTGAAGATGGATGAGGTCGTGAATCGTGACGACGATCGGGACGCGCGTGAACGGCACGACGTAGTGCGGCGCGTGGAAGACGTCGAGCTTCGCGCGATTGGCGGCGCGGCCGAGCGTGATCAACTCGCGCGCGGAGTAATGCGGCGCATCGACGACGATGTGCTCGATGCGTGCGGGAATCGCAGCGCTGGCAGGTGCGAAGGCGACGAGCTCGTCGCCGTTGTCGAGCGCGACCAGACCGCCGAGGAGACCGCGGATGTAGGTACCGATCCCGAAGTCGGCGATCTTGCGCGCGTCGATTCCTATTCGCATCGCAGCAGCTCCGTCATCGCGCGCGCGCCGCGATCCCACGTCCAGAGACGAGCCTGTTCCGGGCCGCGCGCGCGCAGCTCGCGCCGCAGCGTCGCGTCGCGCATCACGGTCACGAGCGCCGCGCGCAGCACATCGAGATCGCCCGGCTCGACGAACATCGCAGCGCCGTCTGTGAAATCCGGAATGGCGCCGGTGCGCGTGGCGATCACCGGCGCGCCGCAAGCCATCGCTTCCAGCGGCGGGATGCCGAAGCCTTCGTAGTGCGATGGATAGACGAACGCCAGCGCGCCGCGATAGAGCGCGCGCAGCCGCTCGCGCGTCACGTAGCCGGTGACTTCGAGCCCGGGCAGTTTCGGGATGCGCATTTTCCATCCAGCATCGCCGCAGAGGATGAGTCGCGGGCGCGGCTCCGGCAGGCTCCACCACGCGGCGATCAGATCGTGAACGCCTTTGCGCGGCTCGAGAGTGCCGGTGAAGAGGAAGTAGTCGCCCTCGGCCTTGCCGTCGCCAACATCCGAATCGGGCGAGAAAAAGTCATCGACGCCGTTCGGCACGATCTCGATCTTCGAAGGCGCGACGCCGAAGCCGCGAATGGTCTCATCAGCGATCGCGCGCGACACGCAAGCGATCCGCGTGGCCTGTTCGAGACTGCGCGCGATGAAGAGATTGAACGAGAGGATCGTCTTCAGGCGATGTCGTCCGGGCATGGTGATCGAGGTGAAGTCATGCACCGTCACCACCGACGGCCGTCGCCAGTTCAACGGAAGGGTTCCGTGCGGTCCCCACAAGATGCCGGCGCTCACCGCATCGGCGACGCGCGGCAACTTCCATTGCTGCCAGAGCACGCCGAGCGATGCTGCGTCGACGCGAAACGCGCAATGCTCGAGACCCGAGCGATCCGCGATCTCAGCGTGCGCCGCGATGATCGGCGGCGGACTCACGTCGAGGCGCTGCGCGATCTCCGCCGTATGCACGCCGATCCCGGTCCGGTTCCCGACCAATGCCCGGCCGTCGATGAGAACTTGCATCGCGCCAGAGTGTACCGGGCCGGCACGGCCGGCAGCGTTTGTTGGCCTAGCCTTGGGCACGTGCGGTCCCGCTGAGGCAGGCTCCAGGCTTCAGCCCAATCTCTCCACGATGGCTTGGCCGTAGTTGGCGCCGACCACCTTGTCCGGTTTCGCGCGTTTCCGTGTTCGGTACCGAAGCCGGTAGTAGATCATCGATCCGATCAGCAAGATGTGTGGTGCCCACAGAACCCCTGATTGCCGCAGCCACTCGGGAAGCTGGCGTGCCTGTCCGGGGTAGAAGGAGAACGTGGCGATCAACAGGGCCAGGCACATGCGCCAGAGGTGTCTGGCGATTCGATGCGAACCGAAGATCCCGCCGCGCGCGAACATGCGAATGTCGGTCACGGCGCAGAGTAGAGCGATGCCACCGAAGATGAAGTAGATGACGGCGGGCATGCCGTCTTTCGTTCCCTTCGGACTATTGACCGCTTCGAGACCGAATGTCACGCCGGCCACGCCGACTGCCAGTACGTACAGCAGCGCAACCAGATCGAAGGTGCCGGTAGGTCCATCTTTGCGGCGCGCGGCCCACCATGCGGTGACCACGAGATAGAACGTCAGCAGCGCAACGACCACATTGAGCTTGTTCGGGCTCAGGAACTCTGCGATGTACGCGGCGCTCGACGACATGATGAGCATCGATCCGAAGAAGATGCTTCCCGCCGCGCGATGCAGACCGGAGCCTTTGCGGAGCGCGATCGACAGGAAGCCGGACAGCAATCCCACGACGGCGGCGCAGACATGAACGAGTAGAAAAGGCCACATTTCAGTTTCTCCTTGATCCGTTACATGCGAGGCAGCCACATGCCCATCGCGGCCGCGAAGATCCCGACGCCCATCCCGATGGTCAGCACCACGAGCGTGGCTGCCACGGCGAACCGCGCGATTGGTCCCGCGCGTTCTTTCGTGCGCAGGTAGATCTCGAGAATGGCCAGCGGCAGCAGGTAATCGGCGAACGACAGAAAATTGAGGAACGGTCCGGTGAAGGTATTCGGATCGAAACCGATGGGACCTCGATTGAGGAAGACCCACTCCATCAATCCGATGCGGAAGAACCAGCCCGCGTTGACCACCATGAACAGGCGGAGCGCCCAGCGGCGATGCGTGCGGATGTCGCGCGCCATCGCGTAGCGCAACGCCAGGATGGAAAACGTCACGATCAGAATGGCATCGAGACTGATGCCGAGGTGCTGCACGAGGTGGGCGGGGCGTGCGCGGGACCAGACCATGTAAAGGCCGGCGATGCTGGTGAGGATCACGGCCGGGATGTAGATCCGCCCGCTCCAGCGATGAAATCGCGGCGCGCGTTGCCGGATCCGCGGGATGAACTGCAGCGGGCCGCCCACCATGATGATGACCGCCAGCAGGAGATGCACGGCCACCGCGAGATTGGCCATGAGGTTGCCGGGTGTGTATCCATTCGGCAGAACCTTGTTCCAGGCCGCGAGGTCTCCGCGCACTGCCGCGCCGCCGTAGAAGGCGATCACATACGCGACGAAGAACCACTGGCCGGCGACAGCCACCACAAACCAGAATCGGGCCGCCATCTTCAACGCCGTGTCTGCGGCGGAGCTCAGATCCGATGTTTCAGTCCATACAGATGCGCTCATGGTCGTTTTCCTTGTTCGTTACGGATTCAGTCGAGACAGCTCCGCCACATGCGTGCTCCTCACGCGGCTAATGGGAGTCGATCCGGCGGCAATCAGATCGGTTCGCGATTGCGTCGCAATCGAACCGCGGCGGCGAGGCATGCCGCGGTGAATGCGAGCCCGATCCATAGGCCGGGCGACGTTACGAATTGCAACGGCGCGATTTGTGAGAGCCGGTCGGGCATTCCATGCGCCCCTTCGGCCGTGAAGCCCGCCCGCATCGCGCCCATGAGGCGCTCCTCCATCAGCGCGGGCAGGATCTTGGAGCGAAATGCCATCCGCTCGAAGATGGAGAAGACGATCGGCGGGAGCACGGCCCACAACAACGGCGCACGCCGCGCCCAGGCCGACACCAGCAGCAGCCAGCCATAGAACGGCGCCAGATAAAGCAGGTGCACCATCAGGTGATAGAACGTCACCAGCGGCTCCTGCAGGAAACGAAAATCGCTCCAGAGCGGGGCGGCGCTCAACCCGTTCCCGAGGAGGACCACGGTGCTGAACAGCAGCACGATGAATTGTGCGATCGCGCCGAGCGCGAACGCGATGAGAGGCAACACCACGAGCGGAATGGCCGCCTTGGACAGTACGGTCGTGCGATCCGAAACCGGCAGCGACTTCCAGAACAGGATGCTGCGATCGCGGCGCTCGCCATACAGCGCGTCGAACGAATAGAACGCCCCGACGACGAACGTGACGAACATGATCGGCATGGCCGCCATGGTGGACGGCCCGACGGCCATCATCTGGTGCTTCGCCGGTTCGTGCGACGGCACGCTGCGCATCCTCTTCGGCAGACTGGTCGCTGCGATCAGGGAGGCGAAGAGCACGAACGCGGCGACGATCAGCGGTGCGAGATAGATCGAGCGGTTCTCCCAAACTTCGCGGCGGATCGACCAGTAGAGGCGACGGGCTTCCGACACCGGTTGCGGAGTGACCGAAGGGGAGTCGAGAGAATCGAGTGTGACGTCCGGCGGAGTGCTCATCGTGTCGCTCCTTCTGTCTGGCCGGCGGGACTGTCCATCACCGCGACGAACAGATCGGCGATGCTCGGCGTACGCACGTCGCCGATCGCGGCGAGCTGTTGGCGGTCGGCGTGGTCGAACAGGAAGATGCTGCGGCCGAACACCTGGCGCTCCTGGATCGGCCGGAGCGCCCGTGCCGCGGCAAGATGCTCGGGCTGCACCATCACTTCCAGATAGCGCGACTCGAACGCCTCCATGCTGCTCTCCAGCACGATGCGTCCGCGATCGATGAACGCGAAGTCGGTGAGGACGTCCTGGATCTCGTCGATCTGATGCGTCGTCACGACGATGGTGCGGCTGCGGTCGAAGTAGTCGTTCAGCAGCGAGTCGTAGAAGCGCTTGCGATAGAGGATGTCCAGGCCGAGCGTCGGTTCATCCAGCACCAGCAGCTTCGCGTCGATGGCCATCACCAGCGCGAGGTGCAGTTGCGTCACCATGCCTTTCGACAACTCACGGACCCTGCTGTTGCGTTTGATGTTGGTTTTGGCGAGGAACCCTTCCGCCTTGGCGCGATCGAATCGCGGGTGGATGCCCGCGACGTAGTCGACCACCTGAGAGACTTTGATCCAGCGCGGCAGCACGGCCACGTCGGCGATGAAGGCGACGTCGCGCATGAGTTGTTCGCGCTCGGTCCATGGATCGCGCCCGAGAACCTCGAGCTCTCCCTGATAGGGGATGAGGCCGAGCATCGCGTGAAGGGCAGTACTCTTGCCTGCGCCGTTGGGACCGACGATGCCGAGGATGCGACCCTCTTCGACGCGGAGATCGACGCCGTCCAGGGCGACGGTGCTGCCGAAGTTCTTACGGAGGCCGCGTGCTTCGATGCATGCCATGGCGTTCAGCGTTTCTCCTCGCCGGTATTGTTCGACCCCTCGGCCGGACCGGAGTTCAACAACTCTTCTGCGGTCAATCCGAGGCGCTGAATCGTGGCGTGAATCCGAGGCCACTGCTCCTCGAGAAACCTCTGGCGCTCGCCCTGCAGCAGCAGATCGCGCGCGCCGGTATTGATGAACATGCCGCGACCTCGCTTCATCTCGACGAGGTTCTCGTCGACCAGTTGTTGATAGCCCTTCATCACCGTGATCGGGTTGACCCGATACTCCGCCGCCACGTTGCGCACGGACGGCAACGGATCGCCCTCGTTGAGCACCCCGTCGAGAATCATGGCCACGACGCGATCCCGAAGCTGACGGTAAATGGGCTGGCTGTCATTCCAATCACGGTCCATCTCTGTTCAGTGGTGTAGTTAACTACAACACCTAATCACTTGCAAGAGTTTTTTTTGACTCTTTTGCGAGAGCCGCCCCTCACCCTGGCCCTCTCCCCACCGCGATGAACCTGCGGCGGGGAGAGGGGACTTGACCCGAGTCCCCTCTCCCCACGGCGGCTTCATCGCCGAGGGGAGAGGGTAGGGTGAGGGGCGGCTCTCGCGAAAAT
>JALYJW010000022.1 GCA_030775085.1 Acidobacteriota bacterium
GGAATTGGCAGCCGACGAACCAGGGGTGGCCTTCCAGCTCGACGATTTCGACGAATTTGCCGTCGGGGGAGATGCCGGTGACTTTGAAGCCGCGCTCTTCGAGTTGGGGCATGTATTCGGGGTTGGCTTCGTAGCGGTGGCGGTGGCGTTCTTCGATGGTGTCGGTGCCGTAGGCTTCGCGGGCGATGGAGCCTTCGCGGAGGTTGCAGGGGTATTTGCCGAGGCGCATGGTGCCGCCGAGGGCGTCGACGCCGATGAGATCGCGCAGCTTGTAGATGACTTTGTATGGCGCTTCGTCGTCGAACTCCGTGGAGTTCGCGCCGACCATGCCGGCCACGTTGCGCGCGAATTCGATCGTCGCGCATTGCATGCCGAGGCAGATGCCGAAGTAGGGGATGCGCTTCTCTCTCGCAAATCGGATGGCGCGCAGTTTTCCTTCCACGCCGCGCGCGCCGAAACCGGGTCCGACGAGGATGCCATCGACGCTGGCCAGCTCGCCGTGATAGCCCTCTTCCTCGAGCGTTTCCGAGTCGATGTAGACGATGCGCACTTTCAAACCGTTGGCGATGCCGCCGTGGACCAGCGCCTCGTTGAGCGATTTGTATGAGTCGCCGAAGTCGACGTATTTGCCGACGAAGCCGATGCGCACTTCTCCCTCGGGATGCCGCAGTTTGCGCACGATCTCTTCCCATTTCGTGAGCGAGCCGATCTCTTCGTGCGGCAGGTGCAGTTTGTCGAGCAGGATCTCGTCCAGACCCTCGCGTGAGAACGCCAGCGGCACCTGATAGATGAAGTCGACGTCATACGCCGGCACGACCGATTCGTCTTCCACGTTGCAGAAGAGCGCGATCTTTTTCTTCATCTCTTCGGGAATCGTGCGCTCGGAGCGGCACAGCAGGATGTCAGGCTGGATGCCGATCTGCCGAAGCGTCTGCACGGAGTGTTGCGTCGGCTTGGTCTTCAGCTCGTCGCTGGCTTTGATGTACGGGACGAGCGTGAGGTGGACGTTGATGGCGTTGCCGCGGCCTGCTTCGAGACGGAATTGGCGGATCGCTTCCAAGAAGGGCAGCGACTCGATGTCGCCGACCGTGCCGCCGATCTCGACGATGACCACGTCGACGCCCTCGGAGACGTCTTTGATGCACTTCTTGATCTCATCGGTGATGTGCGGGATGACCTGCACGGTTTTGCCGAGATAGTCGCCGCGCCGCTCCTTCTCGATGACTTTCAGATAGATGCGGCCGGTGGTGTAGTTGTTCTTGCGCGTGGCGCGCATGGTGGTGAAGCGTTCGTAGTGACCGAGATCGAGATCGGTCTCGGCGCCGTCGTCGGTGACGAAGACTTCGCCGTGCTGGAACGGCGACATCGTGCCCGGATCGACATTGATGTAGGGATCGAATTTCTGCACGGTGATCTTGAAGCCGCGCGCCTCGAGGAGCGCACCGATCGATGCCGCGGCGATGCCCTTGCCGAGGCCTGAGACCACACCGCCTGTGATGAAGATGTACTTCGTGCTCATAGGTCCTCCGGAAGCAGCCGATCGCCGACTACGAGAATGTTCTGTCTGGTGGTTTGCGGAGAGAGAAGGGGTGCGTGGATGCAGATGGTTGTTCGTGTGAGCTCAAAGCTCACGAAAAACGGCCCCCGAGATCACGCGTGCGGTTTCGCAAGTTCACTCTCGACGCGCGCCACGTCCTCGGGTCGGTCGACGCCGAGATGCGGCTTGGTTGTGCGCAACACAGCGATTCTAAAGCCGTGATGCAAAGCCCGCAACTGTTCGAGCGATTCTGCCTGTTCCAGCGGGGTCTGCGGGAGGGACACGAAACGTTCAATCGCGGTGCGGAGATAGGCGTAGACGCCGATGTGGCGGAGCGCGACTTCGCGGGAGCCGATCGGCGCACGCGAGAAGAAAATGGCCCGATCGCGAGCGTCGACGACCACTTTGACGACGTCGCGCGCCTGAAATTCTTCGTCGGTCCCGAGCGGACAGGCCATCGTGGCCATGTCGTTCTCTTCACCGCCTGCAGAGAGGAGATCAATCAGCGCGTCGACCTCCTGCATGTCGATGAGCGGCTCGTCCCCCTGCACGTTCACGACGATGTCGAACGGTTCGTCGCAGAGCTGCAGCGCCGCGGCGATGCGATCGGTGCCGGTCTGGTAGTCGCCTTCGGGGCGGAGGACTTTGCCGCCGAACGCGAGGACGTGTTGTTTGATGCGATCATCGTCGGTGGCGACGTAAACCGCGGCGGCGCGGCGCGTTTGCAGGGCGCGCTCGTAGACGCGGCGGATGAGCGACACGCCCGCGATCGGCGCCAGCGGCTTGCCGGGAAAGCGCGTGGAGGCCCAACGCGCCGGAACTACAATCACGCTCCGCATGAAGGCCGGCGATTCTATCGTGAGCAGATCCGACCGTGAGCTGATGAAGCGCCTGACCATTGTGCTGGTGTTCGTTTTCGTCTTCACCGCCGCGTTCGCGCATCTGGAGCGGACGTACGCGCGGAAGTTCTTCGACATCACCGGCGATGCGCGCTGGATCTGGGCGCAACATCGGATGAACGCCAACGAGCCGCTCGCGTTTTTCGCCTCGCGCGACTTCACGCTTCCGGAGAATCGCTACTTCACGAAGCTGAAGGTGCTCGGCGATCCGGAGTACACGGTTTTTCTCAATGGCCGCGAGATCGCGGGGCGGCGCGTTGACGGGAGGCGAGGCGAGGACGTGGAGCGGGTGATCGACCGTTACGACATTTCCTCGCTGGTGAAGACGGGACACAACCGGATCGTCATCGCGGTGCGTGCGCCCGGAGGCGCCGGCGGATTGATCGCATCCATCGACATCGGCCCCGAGGCGGCGAATTGGGTGGTCACCAACAGCGACTGGAAAATTCATCGGCGCTGGGATCCGCGCATTCTGCGGAGCGACGCGGGAATCACGACCTGGCAGCCGCCGATGGTCATCGGCCAGCCGCCGATCGGGCGCTGGAACTATCTAAAGACGGCAGACCAGCCGCTCGCTCCACCGCCCTCGCGAGTCACGCCTCCCATTGACTCATTCGCGCAGATCGGACTGATCCCGCAGATCCGCACCGAGGGCGGCGTTGCCGTCGCCGGCAGCAACGAGGCTCGCGCGCAGGCCTTCGATTTCGGCTTCACGAAAGGCCACGTGCGCGTGATCGACGAAGCGGACCGGCCCCTCAGCGAGATGTTCTACATCCGCTTCGCATTCGATCGTGCCGAATTGCGATTGGTCGAGTGGAACTTGCGCCCGGTCGTCTTCGCGCCGGGCGAGACCGCCGTCACCACTCCCGAGGTACACGACTTCCGTTATGCAATGGTGTTCGGAAAGGGCGTGCGGGCGGAACTGGTGAACTGAGGCTGCGTATTTTGGCCAGAGGGGAGACGGTTCACCACGGAGACACAGAGGGCACGGAGGAGGACGGAGTAAAGCAAAACTCAGAAATGGGGATTGCGGGATTTGCCTTACTCCGGCCTCCTCCGTGCCCTCAGTGTCTCTGTGGTGAGCGTATCCCTGTCTCAATGAACGCTAACGTTTCACAGCCAGCACGAACGTACTCGACGCCAGGTTTGAAGCGGCACGGTGATGGCGCAGCGTGACATCTGCCAAGCGCATGACGCGTCCGCCGGCGCGCACGATCCGTTCGAGGATGCGTGATGGGATTCTTCCCGGCGTGAGCTCGCGTGCGTAGTTGGCGAGGATGTCGGTGAGGGCGAACGTGGGGCCGACGCATGTGCCGGAATCGCGGATCGAGAAGCCGGCGCGCTCGAACAGGCGTCGGTGTCCGCTCAGTGTGAAGTTCTGGAAGTGGTCGGGATAGGCGTGATACGGCTGCAGGAACGGTGTGGCTGCGAAGACGACGCCTCCCGGTTGCAGGACGCGGAACATCTCGGCCACCGCCGTGTCGGGAAACTCGAGATGCTCCAGCACGGCCTCGCAGTGGATCCCGGACAGCGACGCATCGCGGACCGGCAACGCGTAAGCGGTTCCGGCTACGTCGACGCCGCCTGCGAATTCGATGTTGAGATTGATGAGGCGGGGATGGATGCGGCGTGGACCGCCGCCGACCGAGAGGATCGGTCCGTCGCGGCGGATCAGAGTTTCGAAGGCGGCGTGGGCAGCGGCCGATCGCAGGTCATCGCCACGGAACAGGCAATCTGCGATGGCCGTCCACGTCAATAGATCACCTTACTGATGAAGTAGTCCTCCCGCCTCACTTTCTTGTCGAGCAACGCCTCGGCATCGGCGCGCGACATCTGGAAGCGTCCGGCGGCTCCGCCCGTGGTGGTCTTCATGAACAGCTCGACCATGTCGATCTTGGCGCCTTCGACGAATGCGTTTCTCACGATCATCGCTGCCGTGGTGGAGATCGCGCCGAAGACGCGGTCCTCGGTATCGACAGTTAGTTCGACGCGCAGCACGCGCTCGCCGGTCGAGACTACCTTGCACTCGAAAATGCCGTCGTTCTCGTAGGCGCGCTGAAACTTGTCGATGACCTGCGACGTCATCGAGCCGGCAGGGACGACCACGGCGGGAGCGGCGTTCTTGTTGGTCGACGCCTGCGGATCCGTTTTTGGCTTGAGTTTGATGTCCCCGATCGACGGCTTCTTCGGCTTGGCCAGCCCCTTCGGCATGTTCGTGGTCAGGTCGATGATGCTGGCGCTGGCCGAGCCGAACTTCGTCGTCTCTTCCGAACGGGCCTCATCGATCAGCGCCGGATCGAGCTGGAGCGACTGGCCGTTCTCGAGCTTCACGATGGCCTTGCCGTTGACGACCTTCCACTTCTCCTTGGCCGCGTAGCTCGTGCCGTTCTTGAGGACGACGATGTACTTGGCAGCGAAGGACTGTGCCGCGAAAAGAGCGATGAATGCGGCGAGAGTCAGCGATTTCTTCATGGACTGTGGCATGCCGGTCTCCGGAATCCTGTGGATCGAACGCTCGATTATACTGGCCGTCCGCACAACGCTATGTGCGTGTGCGCCGATTCCGCGGCGCGGATCCCAGGAGAGACATCGATGCTCATCGTCATGGAAGCCGGCGCGCGGCCGGAGCAGGTTGAAGCCGTCGTTCGCCATATCGAGCGGTTGGGCTTCCGCGCCCATCCCATTCCCGGCGCGTTCCGAACCGCCATCGGCATCACCGGCCACAGCGGCAAAGCCGATCCGTCGGTGCTCGAGAACTTTCCGGGCGTCAAGGAAGTCATTCCTGTCTCGCACGCCTACAAGCTCGTCAGCCGGGAGGCGAAGCCGGAAGACTCGATCGTCAGCGTGGGCGGCGTCGATGTCGGTGGCAACGGCGTGATCGTGATCGGCGGACCGTGTGCCGTCGAATCGCTGGACCAGACGCGCACGATCGCCGAGGGCATCAAGCGCGCCGGCGGACAGTTGTTCCGCGGCGGCGCCTACAAGCCGCGCACGTCTCCCTATTCATTCCAGGGACTGGGAGAGCGTGCGCTGGAGATCCTGGCGCGCGTCCGCGAAGAATTCGAGCTGCCCGTCATCACTGAGGCGGTCGATCACGAGTCGCTGAAACTGGTCGAGCAATACGGCGACTGTATCCAGATCGGCGCGCGCAACATGCAGAACTTCTCGCTGCTCAAGAGCGCGGGCCGCTCGCAGAAACCGGTGCTGCTGAAGCGCGGCATGGCCGCTACACTCGAAGAGCTGCTGCTGTCCGCCGAGTACATCATGTCCGAGGGCAACTACAACGTGATCCTGTGCGAGCGCGGCGTGCGAACGTTCGCCGATCACACGCGCAACACACTCGACCTCTCCGTCGTCCCCGCCATCAAACGCATCAGCCACCTTCCCATCCTCGTCGACCCCAGCCACGGAACCGGCAAGCGCAACAAAGTCCTGCCGATGTCCCGCGCCGCGATTGCGGCAGGAGCCGACGGCGTTCTGATCGAAGTCCACCACAAACCGGAAGAAGCCCTCTCGGACGGCCCGCAAGCGCTGTTACCGGAAGCCTTCGCCGAGGTCGTGCGGCAGGTGGATGCAATCGCGCAAGTGGTCGGGCGGAAACTGCAGCCGGTATTGGCAGCGCGGTAGCCGTTCTCCGCGCGGCGCGCTTTGGAGTGCGGTCAGCTTGCTGCCGCTTTCGGTAACGTGCGACGGAGTCGTATGTGCCGCACTACCGAAAGCGGTGGCAAGCCGACCGCACTCCAAAGCGCTGCGGCGCGGAGAAAGAATTCACGCCACGATGGCGATCATGCGGAGGAGGGGCTCTGCGTAGCTCGCATCGCCTTCGATGTGCGTCTCTGGATCGATTTTCTGTTTGGTGAAAATTCGCCAGGCCTTGTCGCCGCGTAGACCCACGACCGTAGTCGAGTCCGCGGATCCGACGTACAGATTCCAGCGCGCGTCTTCTCGCACGAGCGTCCATGCCGCGTCATCGATGCGCAGCACGATCATTGTTCCGGCGGGAGCTTCAACGTCGCGGTATGTGTACGGCAGCGCGCGCACGAATGTGTCGAGCACCGGTGCGAGGTAGCGGTCGTACAGCGGCGCGCGTCCCACGGCGTCGCGGATCTGCTGCTGGTGATGCCAGCGTTCGGTCAGCTCGCGCGCCACGTCGAACCACATCGCTGACTTCTCTTCGCCCGCCCAGCTCACGGAGTAGTGTGCCTCGGCGAAGGGATCGAGGGAGGCCAGGAACTCCGCGAGCTGTGGGCCGGTGCGGTCGTGCAGATCGATGAGCATGGCCGGGCTGAGTCGCCGCGCCCAGGCGACGCCTCCGGCATTGAGATCATTCACGAATCCGCCGAGGCCGTTCGCGAATGCGTCCGGGGCCAGCGGCGGTGAGTAGGCATCGCGGTGCATGGACAGGCGGCGCAGGCCGGTGTCGAGCAGATGCGCGGCGACGTCGCGCACCGTCCACGCTCCGGCCACCGTCGGCGCAAGCCATTCGTCCGCGGTGAGGCTCCGCAGCAATGACATGAGCTCGTCATGGATCGGCGCGAAGAGGGGTCCGGTGAGGATTGGCTCGGGCGTTCTCATACTCATTGATTGATAGACTCGCGCCGATTATGCGCCGCACGAAGATTCTGGCAACCCTCGGCCCCGCGAGCAGCAGCGAGACGATGATCCACCGGCTGTTGACCACGGGCGTCGATGCGTTCCGGCTCAACTTCTCGCACGGCAGACACGAAGACCACGCCAAGGTCGTGGCCACGATTCGCGAGGTGGCCACGGAACTGGGACGCTACGTTCCGATCGTCGGCGACATCCAGGGACCGAAGCTGCGCATCGGCGACGTCGACGGTGTGTTGTTCCTGGAGAGCGGGCAGACGTTTACGATCTCGACGGAGCCGCGCCTCGGCAATGCGCACGGAGTGTCGACGCCCTTCACACCGCTGCCGCGTGAAGTCGAGATCGGTCATCGCATCCTCATCAATGACGGCCTCGTGGAACTGGTGGTCATCGGCGTCGAGGAGAAGCAAGTCACCACGCGCGTGATCCACGGCGGGCCGATCTCGTCGAAGAAGGGGATGAACTTCCCCGACTCGGAGCTGACCATTCCCGCCATCACCGACAAAGACAAAGTGGATGTGAAGTTCGCGGTAGCGCAGGGGCTCGACTACATCGCCGCGTCGTTCGTGCGGCGCAAGAGCGACATCGTCGATCTGCGCAATCTGCTGCACGAAGCCGGCGGCGACGAGATCAATGTCATCTCGAAACTGGAGAAGCCGCAGGCCATCGACAACCTCGACGAGATCCTCGAGGTCAGCGATGGGGTGATGGTCGCCCGCGGTGATCTCGGCGTGGAACTGCCACCCGAGGCCGTGCCGATCATTCAGAAAAAAGTGCTGGCGCGTGCGAGCAGATGGGGACGATTCGCCATCACGGCCACGCAGATGCTCGAGTCGATGACCACGAACTCACGTCCGACGCGCGCTGAAGCATCGGATGTGGCGAACGCGATCTTCGATGGCTCGGACGCCGTGATGCTCTCGGCCGAGACCGCGTCCGGAAAGTATCCGGTCGAAGCGGTACAGATGATGGCGCGCATCGTCTTCGCCGCGGAGGCCAACCGCCATTTCGTTCATCACGAATGGGAGCGCGAGCCCTTTCGGAAGTTCTCGGAGCTCGACGAGTTCACCGACGCGCTGGCCGGATCGGCGAACTACGCGGCCGAACAGATCGACGCGAAATACATCGTCGTCTTCACACAGACCGGCTTTGCCGCGCGGCTCATGTCCAAGTTCCGCCCGAAGGTTCCCATCATCGCGCTCACACCGTCGAGCTGGGTGGCGCGACGGATGAACCTGCTCTGGGGCGTCCAGCCCTTCGTGCTCCGCGACGCCGGCGAGTTCCACGAACAGATCGTCGACCGCGTCGACGACTACCTTCTCGCCAAAGACCTCGTCCGCCCCGGCGATCGCCTGGTCATCCTCATGGGCTCGCCGCTCTACCAGAGAGCGAAGACGAATCTGCTGCGGGTGCATCGGGTACGGGAGTGAGTCGGCAGTCGGCAGTCGGCGGTCGGCAGTAGAAGAGACCGCTCGTTGCCTCATCCACTGCCGACTGCAGCGAAGCGAACTGCCGACTGCCGACTGATTCATCCACGGTGCCGTTTCAGTCACGGCGTTCGCTTCGGAGCGGAGCGGGTGTAACATCCGCCACACGTTCCCACCGGCGCGTTGCCGGGGTCGGGAAGCGCGGGGTAGGGCGCGGCGTTCCCATATCTGTTTCAGACACGGAAGGGAGGAGGTTCATGCGCCGGTATCGAGCGATCGCTTTTTGGGCTGCGTTGACCGCGTCTTTCGCGGGTCTGCCGGCTCGAGCGGATGCACCTCTGGATGCCTCTCTACCCAGGGCCCTTCAGATTCTGGGCAGCGTCACCAACGCCTCCAACCCTGTCGCCAACGCTCTCGTCATCGCTCTCAACACACAGGACCTCGCTGCGACGCAGGTCTGGACCGCCGTGGACGGCTCGTTCACGCTGCCGGCGTTGCGGAACGGCGTTTACAAGCTCATCGCCGTGAAGTCCGGATTCGCGCCTCTCATCACCACACTCATTCCGACGAAACCGAGTCATCGGGTCGCGCTCCGTCTGCAGACGGAAAAGCAGGCCGCGAAACGCAAGACCGCCAATCAGGAAATCTGGGAGCTCCGGGGGTCTCTGCCCGCCGACGTTCTGCGCGATCTCGATTTCGCGCTCGAGCCCACCGAGGTTGTGGCCTACGAGATTCCACGCTTCCGCGGCGAAATGTCGTCGCTCACCGGCGTCACGAACCGTCCCGCTAATCCCGCCTACGCGCAGACTTCCCTCGGCGTGCAGGGCCGCATCGGCGAGACCTGGCAGGTCGGCGTGCGCGGCAACATGCAGCGCTTCGAGAATCCCAACGACGGCGTGCTTTTTGGTTCGCCTGTCGCAGAATCGAGCGTCATGTCGATGGAGCTTCGCTCGTCGCCGACGCAGGCCTATCGCGTCGGATCGACCAAGAGCTCATGGACGTATCGCGACGAGCAGGGCGAGCAGCAGGCGGACTTCAGCACGCACAACTTCGAATGGCAGAGCGGCCCGGCACGCGTCGAGGTTCGCTACTTCGAGCAGGACAACCTCTTCCGCGATACGCCCGTGCAATCGAACCGCATCGAGATCGGCGGCACGATGCCGGTCATGCAGACGCAGCGCAGCGATCTCGGGATTGCTTTCCGCGTGACGCAGGAGAGCATCGAGACGAACGCGGACGCGCTCCGCACCGCCGACGTTTCCGCCAATGGGACGCTGCTGCTCGTTCCGACGATCGTTTTGCACTACGGCGTGGCCAGCCGCATCGGCCTCGACGGACAGGAGCTGGCGCCGCGCACCGGCGCGGAGTGGAAGCTGACGGAAAACAGCTCCATCATCGGCTCGGTCCTCTACAAAGTTCTCGACCGCGACCCGGTCGACGCCATCCTGCCGAATCTCGTTTTCTGGTCGGAGAGCGAGCGGGTTCTGCCGAGCTACGAGTACACGATCGGCTTCGTCTCCGGGAAGGAAGGGAAGAACAGCTTCTCGGCCATCGCCACGGTCTCGGCAGTCGATGATCCGCTGCGAGTCGTATTCGCCGAAGAGTCGAGCCAGTTCTGGGATGGGCTTTACGTCGAGTCGGGAGATGTGCGCCGCGATGTCCGTCTGGCTTATCGACGCGACTTCGGCAATCGCTTCGCGATCGACGTGGCTGGAACCGCCGGCACTGCCTCGCCGCAGCATCGAACCGAAAACGACCGCGAGAAGGTCTACGTGACCGGCGATCTGCAATCGACGTTCATTCCCACCCGCACTTCGCTGGCCGTCTCGTATCGCGAGATCCAGCAGCCGGGCGAGAACGGAGAGCAGGACTATCAGACCGAGCGCATCAACCTGCGCATGGCGCAGTCGCTCTATCTTCCGGTCGACATCAAGCTGCTCCTCGGCCTGGAGCTCGGGCGCGCCGAAAACTCGCCGTACCTCATGGATGCGCTGACGCCCGAGGGACAGTCCAAGAAGTACATCGGCGGCCTGGCATTCAACTTCTGAAGCCCTCGAAATCGGATCTCGAGGCGGCCGCGAACACGACGCTGCCCGACGTCATCGCGCCGGATCTCGACGTCCTCTTCTGCGGCATCAATCCCGGTCTCTACACCGCTGCCGTGCAGCAGCATTTCGGGCGACCGGGCAACCGCTTCTGGCCGACACTCCATCGCGCCGGCTTCACGCCGCGGCTCTTCGCACCCGCGGAACAGCGCGAACTGCTGACGCTCAGCATCGGCATCACCAACGTCGTTGCGCGCGCCACCGCGGCCGCCGATGAGCTGTCCCGCGAAGAGTTGATCGAAGGCGGGAAGATCCTCACACGCAAAGTGAAACGCTACCGACCGCGGTTCCTGGCGATCGCAGGCATCGGTGCCTATCGCACGGCCTTCGACCGGCCGAAAGCGACGTTGGGCTTGCAGGACGAGAGCCTTGGGGCGACGAAGGTTTGGGTGCTGCCGAACCCGAGCGGATTGAACGCGAACTACCAGGCGGAGAAACTGGCGGCCTGTTTTGCGGAGCTGCTGGCGGCGTTGCGCGCGTAACCTCCAGTGCTTGGGTGCCGTCAGTCGTGCTGCCGCTTGACATGACTCGTATACTTTCAATTACCATTTCCATAAAGCGGGCATGACTCCACTCCGGCGATGCGCCGAGGTGCAGGAAGCCGGCAGAGAAAGTGGGACGGACACCGCCTGATACGTGTTGGTACCGTCCAGAGAGCTTCACGACCTAGCTGCGTATCAACCGGACGGCGTAACCAGAAGGGGGACGTGTGTCAAAAGGATTCGATGTTCCCGCGGTATTCGTAATCGCACCTGCAGATCTTCCTGTACAGGTTCGGACTTCGTCCGCGCCTGTCATGCGCTTCGCCACTTCCGCGGAATTCGAGCAATGGCGCACGGGCTCTTCCGCACAAGTGGCCGCGGCCGTCCATGCCGCGCTCGACGAACTGAGAATTACGCTTTCAGCATGCTCGTCGCGCACACAGGAAGTCATTGCGCGATTGTGCGAACGGGAGAGTGTTCCTTCTGTGAAAGAAATGTTCGCGCTCTGTTCCTCGCGCCGCTCGTTCTATCGATCGTGGCACTCGGATATCGGCGAAACTCCCGCGGCATTTCTCGACCGCGTAAGACTGATGCAATTGCGTGCCGCCACTGCGAAACGCGCGGCACACCTTGGCACATCCGACCGCCCTGAGGCTGTGCGATAGTGTCGTTCTCGCAGGTGCAACGCTGTAATGGCCGCATCTGTCACCGGTGACGAGTGGAAATCGCAGACGTGTACTGCGAAAAGGAGAAATTACGATGAGAGCTCGTACTGCTCTGCTTCTCGCCGCCGCTTTGTTGATCGCCGTTTCCGCATTTGCCGGCGACAGCCTTCGCCTGGACAGGCCCGACCGCAGTCCGTTCGACCGCGAAAGCCGCGTCCTGACGGTTCCGTACTACCTGGACGGCGTGCTGTTCCCCGCCAATCACCCGCTGCCGAGTCAGAGCGTGTCGATCGTCCTCGGGAAGAGCGACGGTACAGGTCGGGCCGTCAATGTCTTCACGTCGAAGGACGTGGCCAAAGAATTCATGCGCCAACAGATGGAGGCACGGGCCGACAACGCCAGGACTCCAGGCATCTCCGCGAACGCGGACTGTCCGTGGACGCCGGACTACTCGTGGTTCAATAAGAACGTTGGCTGCGGCGGCTCCCACACGCTCTATCTCTATCACCCGAACTCCTACGATGACCTCGACTTTGGCGGCTGGAACAACACGATTTCCTGCGTCAAAGCGGCCTGCAACGGATATTTCACAGTGATCTACGCGTGCCGCGACTTCATGACGTCAACCGGCTACGACTGCGACGATGCGGATTATCTGTTCATCTATCCGGGCGAGATCATCACCGACCTGAACTACTACGGCATGAACAACCGCACCAGCTCCATCCAGTTCCAGTAGCTGCGGCTCATCCGCTCACCGCTGTCCTCGGGCCCGGCATTCGCCGGGCCTTTTCTTTTTTGCGCGGTCACTCCATGATGCGCGCGTGATGACCCGGTGTGCCGTTTTCGCAGTTCTGATCGTGGTGGCCTTTGTTGCGCAGGCGGAATCGCCGTGGCGAGTTTACGCGGGCGGGACCACCACAGCATGGCGCACCACCGGCGGCCATCACGGACACGACGTCGATTGTCCGCCCGAGCAGCAGCACGACCGTTGCGAGCGCTCCGATCTTGGCCGCGCCAACCTCGATAACTCGATCGGGTTTCGCCTTGGTGCGGAACGTCGGCGCGAATGGACTTCGGCATTGACTCTTGTCTATGGCGCGGAGCTCAACATCGACAGTACCGAATACAACATTAGTCAGCGCGATATTTACATCGGCTCTGGCGTCGTCACTGCCGGCGCGGTGACTGATTTTTTTTACGCCACATGGGGCCTGCGCGGCGGCGCGGGATTGACGGCCACGGATGACGGACATGCGGGAGGCGTGATCCTCGGCGAGGCATCCGTCGAATTGCCATTCACTCAGGCCGTACGCTTTCGGCTTGCGCATCGCGAATCAGCGTTCACGCTCGACGGTCTTTCGCTGCGGTCGGCCGATACTTCGTTTCTGCTGGTCTTCACGGAGACTGGAGCGGTCTCGCCATGGAGACTCAGCGCGGGAGTGGGGATCTCGTCGCCCGGGTCGTTGTTCGGAGAGTCGCTCGAGCTGTCGCGCGCACCGTTCTGGCGTTTCACGGCATCGCGCGGCGTGACAGACCGGACGTCCGTGGGCGTCTCCTACATCAGCGCCGCGCACGAGTCGAAACGGAAGAGTGTATTCCTCGGGTATCCCGACAATGAGCGCGGCAAGACGATCAACGGCCTGGGCGTCGACTGGATCTTCGAGCTCGCTGCCACGCCGCGCTATTTCGTGGAGCTCAGCGCCGGCGTCGAGGCCGCCGATTGGTCCGACGACCATCAGTTGCTGCAGTCCGCGGATCGCACGATCTCCGGCGGTTTTGAAATCGCACCAGCATTGAAGTTGAGCGTCGGACTGCCTTTGACCGAAAACCTCGCGCTCGTCGTATCGACCGATCAACTCTATTGGACTGGAATCGATCTCGGCGAGTCGAGACTGGCGGTGAGTTTGTCGTCGCGCTGACGAACGCCGGCCCAGAGCACGGTTGCATCGCTGAGTGGCACCGTCGGCACGAACGTGTGCGCTCCGATGCCCAGCCGCCGTGGTCCGTTGTACGGAGTCCCGTCCAATAGACCTTGCGGTTGTCCGTGAGCGGTCTCGATGACATAGAGATTCGGAACCGCGATTTCGAACGTCACGTGAGCGCCGGGTTGGGCATTGCCGAGCTTCCGACCGCAGACACGCAATACGCCGGCGCTAACGAAATGGTCGAGGAGAAACTTACGCGTGGCGGGTGGAAAAGCGTTCGAGTCCCGCACCGCGACGCAACAGCCATTTCTCTGTACGTCCGCCGCGATCTGATCGCGCAGGTCGCCTTCCTTGATCAGGCTCCGTCCGACCACCTCGAGGATGATTCTCGTCGGCCGCTGCCGATAGATGGTCTCGCCTTTGAGGTCGAGGACGTAGTCGGTTGGCGCGGTGAGCTGCAGCGTCTCTGCGATCACCTGGCGCGGATATGCGGACGGCGTCATCCACAGATCGCCGAAGTCGACCGTGTACACGATGCCGAGCACGGTCAGACCGACTAGCCGGATCTGCGGACGCCACGGCGGCACTCCCTCTGGCGCGGGACGACTGAAGAACGCCGCAAAGAGAATGACCGCGAGCGGAAAGACCGGAAGAAAGTCGCGCGTCGTGATGATCGGCCAGATCGAGAGAAGCACGATCACGAAATAGATGATCGTCAGCGTCAGAAAGCGGTTGGCCGGCGAGCGCGAAGCCCGGTTACGCGCGATCCAGATCACCAAAATCGAGAGAATCGGAAGTGCGATGAGTCCCGCCAAACGCCGCGCCGGCGAGACGTCGTATTGCAAGTTGAATCCGAACGCACCGTAGACCAGATTGTCCAGGGCGCCGAGTTGCCAGAAATAAGCGGCAATGATCGCCGGGGGTACGAGGCCTGCGCACACGGCAACGATCGGTGCGGTGAGCTCGCGCAGCTTCAGGCGCGGGCGTCCGCGCTCGAGCCGGATCGTCAGCATGGCCAGCGCCACCGCGAGCGCAATGACCGCTGTCTTCACCGACGTCGCGGCAGCCAGACCGGTGAGCAGGCCCACCACGACCGCGCGGCGAAACGTTGGAGGTCCCTGCAGCGCCAGCAGCGCGCCGAGGATCAGAACGCACCAGAGTCCGTCATTGCGCGTCTCGAGCGTCTTGAGCAGGAACGGTGGAAAGACGCTTGCGAGGATGGCCGCCCAGACTCCGGCGCGCGAGCCGTACAGTCGCGACGCCAGCAGACCGGTCAGGGCGATCGTCGCGAAGCCGAGGGGCAGCAGCGCCAGTCGCATCATCGTCAGGATCGATGCGCTCTCCGGAAGGAGACCGAAGATTGGTGCGGCCAGGATGTGAAAGAGGGGAACGTGATTGTCGAAGATGTCGCGGTACTGCACGAACCCGCGCGTCCAGCCCCAGATCACATGGAGATGCTGCGGCTCATCGGAATCGATGCGATAGCGGAAGACGCAGACGATGCGAAGCAAGCTCACGGCGGCCAGGAGGACGAACTCCTGCCACACCGCGGTCGTTCGCGTCATGAATGTCGAGGCACGCACAGATGAAATCGCCAGCTCCCCAAAAGTGGGGCGCCAGAGTACACGATCCACTGGGAGGCCGAGAGGCTGGCCAGGTCGGTGCTGGTGGGTAGGAGAATCCGCGGCGGCGTCACTCCTCTCGCATGAGGGATGACGATACTGCGATGAAAGTCTTTCTCTCGTCGACCGCGCTGGACTTGGTGGCCTACCGGAAAGTGGCCGACGACACGATCCTGCGGATGTCGCAGGAGTCTATGGTGATGGAGCGATTCGGCCCGATGCCCGGCGAGCCGGTGGCTGAGTGTGAGCGCAAGGCTCGCGAGTGCGATGTGCTGGTATGCATCGTCGCGCACCGCTACGGCTTCGTCCCCGACAAAGGGCGGGGCAGCATCACGCGGCGGGAAGTGGAAGCAGCCAAGGCGGCCGGCAGGGACGTGCTGGTCTGGATCGTGGCGGACGACTTCCCGTGGACCGAGAAGAAAGAGCAGGACCTATTCACCGACCCCACCGTGCTCGCTGATCCGGCACGCGTGGCGGAGGTCGCCGCGGGCGTCCAGGCGCTGCTCGATTTCAAGACCTGGCTGCGGGCGAACTTCGTCTGCGAAGCGTTCACCACTTCGGACGACCTGGGACGCAAGATCGCCGTCGCCTTGAGCGCAACTTTACGTCGAGACACCCATGGTCCGGCACCGGCAGCAGCGACCCGCGCCGAGATCCGCATCGTCCATGCGCTCCAGCCCGCGCCGCATTTTCACGGCCGTGATGAACTGGTCCAGGATCTCGGCACCTGGGTTTCCGATCTGACCTCGCCGGACCGGGTCTGGTCGCTGGTGGCTGCGGGAGGCACAGGCAAGACGGCGGTAGTCGAGAGGATCGTCGGCGGAATGAAACCCGGCGAAGCCAGCGTGCTGGTCTGGTCGTTTTACGAACGGCCTGACGCGGACGCCTTCCTGCGCGAGTGCAATCACCTCTTTCTCGGCGAGGACGAAGGTCCGGCCGGGGGGCGTCTGGAACGGCTCGAACGGGGGCTGCGCGACGGACGGCCGCACCTGATCGTCCTCGATGGCCTGGAGCGCGTGCAGGAGGACGCCGGCGGCGGCAGAGTGCGCGGCGAGCTGTCGGACCACAGCCTCAAACTCCTCCTTCGAGCCATGGCCGCCGGCCTCGGACGGGCGCGGGCGCTGGTAACCTCCCGATACCCGCTGATCGATCTCGAACCTTGGACGAACCGGGGATATCGCGACACCTCCCTCGACGACCTGTCGCCGGAGGCGGCGGTGGCTGTCCTGCGCGGTTGGGGCGTGGTTGGGGACGACGGAGCGCTGCGCGCGGCGGCGGCCAAGGTGGGCAACCATGCGCTCTCGGTGGCGGTGCTCGGCTCTTATCTTCACTCCTTTGCCGGCGGTCGCGTAGAGGCGGTCAAGGAGTTCGATCTCGACGCGGTGACGGGCGACGATCCGAGGGCGGCCAAGCTCGTACGAGTGCTCGCCTATTACGCGCAGCGGCTGCCGGAGGAGGAGCGGGAGCTGTTGGCCCGGCTCTCCGTGTTCCCCCGCGGCGTGACGATCGATCTGCTCGGCGTGCTTCTCGATGCCGGCGGCGAGGTCGCAGGACTCCTTCTGAATGCAAAGCCGCGTCTCGTCGCGTTGCTGGGGAGTCTCCGGGCGCGTGGCTTGGTCTTCCAGTACCAAAGCGATGAGGCGGTCACCTGGACCGCGCATCCGTTCCTGCGCGAGCGCTTCCGTGAGCTGCTCGGCTGCCCCGCCGAGCGTGTCTTCGATGTCGTAGCACAAGCGCTCGGCGCTGGATTGGAGGAGCGTCCCGACACAAATCCGAGCGACCCGACCACCCTTGACCGGTACGAACGCCTGATCGAGGCCACGCGGCTCGCCGGGCGGGAGCAGGAGGCGTTCGACCTCTACTGGTACGGGTTGGGGACTTACTCACACCTCGGGTCCGTGCTCGGCGAGTACGAAAGGGGCTTTCGCATTCTGGCGGCGTTCAGCGCGACGGGCCGTCCCGAGGACTTCCCGATGACAATGGCACTGCGGGAGCGGGCACTTCTCGCCAACGATCTCGGCTTGTTCGCGAGACAGCTCGGCCGGCTGGCGGAGGTGCAAGCAATCCGACAGTTCGACGATGGCTCGATGAAGTCACTTGCAGAGCCCATGCAGACATCCATCGTGCTCCGAAACTGCAGCGAAGTGGCGTTCGACCTCGGTCATCTGGCCGAAGCGCGGGGGTTTGCAAACGAGGCCTGGAACGAGGCCGAGACGGCTAGCGACGATGAGCAGAGGAGGAACTCCCTCGCCCGTCGTGCCATCGCCGCTCACTCCCTGGGAGACGTTGCCGCGGCGCGCGCCGACTTCGCCGCCGCGACCGAATTGGAAGGCCAATCACTGTATTCGTTGCGAGGTGTGCAGCACGCGCGCCACCACCTCGACCTGGGCGATCTCGCGGCGGCGCGCGCGCTCGCCGGCTACGGCTTGACGAAGGCCGACAACTATGGCTGGAACGACGAGATCACGTGGTTCGGGGCATTGCTTGCCCGAATCGCCCTTGCCGACGGCCACAACCCCACGCCCCACATCGATGAGATCCGAGCTTGGACCTCCCGGACCGGCGACATGCCGTACATCATCGAAGCCCACCTCCTCGCGGCGCGACATCTGCTCGTCCGCGGTGACACCCAAGCCGCACTCGGCGAGGCGGAGACGGGCCTGCTCCACGCCGTGACCTGCGGCTATGGCCTTCTGCGAATCGAGCTGCTGGTCGCGCTCACTCGCATCCGGCTGGCTTGGCCCGATCCACCCAAGGCCATCCAGGCGGCGCGGGAGGCGCTCGATCTCGCCACACATCCGGACTGCGGGTACGCCTGGGGCGAAGCCGACGCGGCACAGGTCTGGGGCGAGGCCTACTTCGCCAACAGCGAGCTCGCCCTCGCTCAACGCGCGTTCAGCCGCGCCCTCGAAGTGCGCCGCCGGATCGAGCATCCCGGCGCCTCGGAAACGGAGCGATGGCTTGCCCGCACGGTGTAGTGTCCATTCCCCCGTCATCCTTAGCGAGGTGGCCGGGCGGGTGTGAGCGTAAGGATCTCAAAATACGAAAAACATGGCCTGTGCCACGGTTTTCGCATTTTGAGATTCTTACGCTCACGCCCTCCTCGCTAAGAATGATGGGGAGATGTTGAACGCGCGAAAATCATCGCCGGTCGTCGGCGATGAATCCCGGCCGGATCTCTTCGATCAGCCTCGCGAATCTCATCGACAGTCCCTTCGTCACTACGATCTGCTTGAGGTAGTTCAGCGAGGTGATGGCGGCGGGGAGGCCGGAGATGGCGGTGGGGATGGAGGCCAGGCGTCCGGCGAGTTGGATGGTCTTGTCCATGGTCGTGTAGCTGGTGGAACGCAGATCTGCGCCCATTTCGCTTTGGTAGGCGATCGTGAGCAGGTAGATGTCGGCCACGAGCTCGCGGAAGCGCATCTCGCTGCCCCAGGCGAAGCAGTTGCCGGCGCGGACGTTTTCGAGGAACTCTTCGACCGTCTCGCCTTTCGACACGGTGTGGACTTTGGCAACGTGCTTGAGTGTGTGCGCGTCGGAGCCACCGATCATCGAGACCTGTTTGCCGTGCTCCTGCTTCACGTGCTCGACGAGCTGCTGGACCATCCGGTTGTGAAAGGAGGCCATGGCTCCGTTCACGACTTCGAAGATATCGAACATCTCCAGCAGCTCGGCGATGTATCGTGCCGCGACGTTCTTCATCCGATAGTTCTGAAAGAGATGATTGATCCCGAAAATGAGCCGCTCCGACTTCATGTAAGGGATGAGCTCGCGGATGTTCGGACGCAACCTCTGGATCTCCCGATGCTGCGCCTCGTTCAAGCCCCACACGCCGATATGGATGCGCTGGCTGGTCTCGGGGAAATGCGTTTCCACCTCTTCACCGATGAAGAAATCCTTCATGTCGGGGTACTTGTTCAGCAGGTAGAGCGCACCGTCGATGGAGTCGTGGTCGGTCAGAGTGACGTAGGACATCCCGCGCTCTTTGGCGATGCGATAGACGTCCTCGGGCGGGTTGTAGCAGTCTCTTGTATTGGCGCGACGGAAGTACTTGAAGACAGAGAAACGGCTGTGGCAGTGCAGGTCCGCACGTTTCAGTGTGGGGTCCGAAAATCCATCAGAAGTCGTCGATTCGATCATCGAGCCCGCTGCAAAGTTCTCACAAAGATTGTTCAACCGAAGGGCATTTTCTACAATTCGCGTGCCGTAAGGCTGAGCGGCTCAGTGTAGCTCAACAGCAAAAGGACGAATGGCACAATCCACACGAGGCAAGTCCAATCCCAATCCATCGCAGGCATGGGTGGAGCTCGACGTTCCGAGCCGGCTACCCATCATCCCGCTCGTTTCCTCGGTGCTCTTTCCCGGTGGCGTGCTCTCGTTGCAGGTCGGCATCGACCGCAACGTGCGGCTCCTGAAGAGTCTCCCTGACGATCAGAATCTCATCGCGGCGTTCTGTCAGAAGACGGGCGACAAGGAAAATCCGCGTGCCGAGGATCTGTCGCAGATCGGCGTGCTCGCGGCCATCGTGCAGCGATTGCCGCTTTCGGCGGACCGCTATCAACTCTTCCTGCAGGGGAGGCAGCGCGTCGAGCTCGTGCAGATGCTGCAGAACGAGCCGTATTTCGAGGCGCGCCTGCGCGAAATCGCACCGCGCCCGATCCCGAAGAACGTCAAGACCGAGCTGCTCATGAACCGCGCTCTGTCGCTGTTCGAGAAGCTGGTGGAGAGCGATTCGAAGTATTCGAAGGAGCTGCTCAACATCCTGCAGATGAACATCGCCGAGGGGCCGGATACGTTTGCTGATCTGCTCTCGGGATTCGTCAACTTCCCGCTTGAAGAAAAGCAGCTCCTGCTGGAGACCGTCAATCCGATCGAGCGCATCGAGCTGCTCAACGAATACATCTCGCGCGACCTCGGACGGGCCACCGTCCAAAGCGAGCTGCAGCGCCAGATCCAGCACAACATCGATCGCCGCGACCGCGAGACTTACCTCCGCGAACAACTGCGCATCATCCAGGACGAACTGGGAGAGGGGAGCGCATCCGAGCGCGAAGCCGACACCTATCGCGATCGCATCGAAGCGCTCCCGCTCGTGGAAGATCACAAACAGACCTTGCGCCGCGAAGTCACGCGCCTCGGCCAGCTCTCGCCATCGTCATCCGATTACGCCGTCATCAAGGGCCATCTCGACACCATCCTCCAGTTGCCGTGGACCCAGCACACCGAAGACCGTCTCGATCTCGTCAAGGCCGAAGAGGTTCTCGATGCGCGGCATCACGGTCTCGAGAAAGTGAAAGAGCGCGTCCTCGAGTTCCTGGCGGTGCTCAAGCTCAAGGGCGATCTCAAAGGCCCGATCCTCTGCTTCACCGGGCCTCCCGGAGTCGGCAAGACTTCCCTCGGCACGGCGATCGCCGATGCACTGGGACGGAAGTTCGTGCGCATGGCCGTCGGCGGAGTGACCGATGAATCGGAGATCCGCGGGCATCGCAAGACCTACATCGGCGCGATGCCGGGGAAACTGATCGCCAGCTACATTCAGGTGGGTGTGAACAACCCGCTGATCATGATCGACGAGATCGACAAGATCGGAAAAGACTTCCGCGGCGATCCAGCCTCGGCGCTGCTCGAAGTGCTCGACCCGAAACAGAACCACGCCTTCGTCGATCGCTATCTCGAGATCCCGTACGACCTCTCGCACACGCTGTTCATCTGCACCGCGAACATCCTCGACAACGTTCCCAGCGCGCTGCGCGATCGGATGGAAGTGATCCGTCTCTCCGGCTACACCGACAACGAGAAGCTCGCCATCGCCACGAAGCACCTCGTGCCCGAACTGCTCGAGAACCACGGCCTCTCGCCCGAGTTGGTGACGATCGAAGACGCGGCCATCCGCACGATCATCAGCGAGTACACCGCCGAGTCGGGCGTCCGCAATCTCGAGCGAAATCTGGCCACGGTACTTCGCAAGATCGCGCGCAAAGTAGCGGGAACGATGGTGCCCGAGACGACGGAAGCGACGGACGCTCCACCCGCCGAGGAAGTTCAGGAAACGTACATCGTCCGAAAGGAAGACATCGAGTCCTACCTCGGGCTGCCGAAGTTCGAGCACGAGTTCGCCGAGCGCCATCCGGAGATCGGCGTGACCACAGGCTTGGCGTGGACACAAGTCGGCGGCGAGATCATGTTCATCGAGGCGACGCGCATGCCGGGCACCGGACGGACCACCGTCACCGGCCAGCTCGGCGATGTGATGCGCGAGTCGGTTACCGCGGCGTACTCGTATGTCCGCTCCCGCTCGCACGATCTCGGCATCGACGACAAGAAGTTCAGCGAGCAGGACATCCACATTCATTTCCCGGCCGGCGCGATCCCCAAAGACGGTCCTTCGGCCGGCGTGGCCATCGCCACCTGCATCGCCTCTGTGATGGGCGAGCGACCGGTGCGACACGACGTGGCCATGACGGGCGAGATCACGTTACGCGGCAAAGTGCTCTCCGTCGGCGGCATCAAAGAAAAAGTGATGGCCGCTCACCGCGCCAATATCCGTACCGTGGTTCTGCCGGAAGGCAATCGCAAGGATGTTCAGGAGGTGCCGGCGGAGACGAGAGAGAATCTGGAGTTTGTCTTCGCAGAGCGCGTCGACGATGTCTGGAAGAAAGCGCTGATGCCGTTGCCCGTCAAAGAGCACGAACCGAAACCGGAGGAGGCCACCAATCGAGCGGACGAAGAGCGCCCGGTGGCGCTTCACGTCGAAGGTCAGACGGAGCGTCCGGAAGATCGCGATGCAAATCGTCGTGACGAACCGGCGGATGCGCTCATCCACGAAACTAGCGATCGGGCCGAGAGGCGATGAAGCGCGGCTGTCTCTATCACGTCCTTTTCGGTGCGCTGCTGTTGCTCATCTTCGGCAGCAGCACGTACTTCTCGTTCACGTTCTTCGTGAAAGGCCGCTCGCTGCCGACGCCGAATCTCATCGGCCGCTCCGTGGCCGATGCGCGCAGTATGACGCAGGATCTCGGCGTCGATCTGCAGGTCGACAGCTCGCACCGCCGCAACGATGACAAGGTGCCGGTCGGCCACATCGTCTGGCAGAACCGCTCGCCCGGAGCGACGAGCTTCATCAAGCGCGGCTCCGCTCTGCGTGTGGAGCTGAGCGCCGGACCGCTCGTGCTGCGCGTGCCCGATCTCGCCGGCGCGTCCGCCGGTACGGCAATCCTTCGCCTCGGCCAGCAGAACCTGAAACCGGGCAACGTGACCTACATCGGCAGCGCAACGCCGGGCGTGCTTGCGGCCGACCCGCCGAAAACGACGGTCGTGGCGCCACAGACCGGCGTGGCCATCCTCGTCGGCGTCACGCCGCCTCCCGCGGATTACGTAATGCCCGATCTCATCGACCGGCCGCTCGACCGCGTTCGTCCGGCGCTCGAGTCGCGCGGCCTGCAGGTCTCGACTGTGAAATTCGAGGCTTATCCCGGAATCGCCGACGGCATCATCATTCGCCAATACCCACTTCGCGGTGCGCCAGTCAGCACGAACGACCCGATCTCGGTGGTCGTCTCGCGCCAGGAAGAAGAAGGATTCGCGCCGGTTCCGCCGCCGGTTCCGCCGCCGGTTACGACGCCCGCTCCGGTGCCGCCCGCGGTTTCCACGCAGTGACGACAACCATGATCAAGATCGCACCTTCGCTTCTCTCCGCCGACTTCGCGCGCCTCGACGAGGAGCTGAAGACGATCGAGTCGGCCGACATCCTCCATCTCGACGTCATGGACGGTCACTTCGTCCCGAACATCACCATGGGACCGCCGATCATCAAGGCGCTGCGGGGGCGGACGCAGCTGCCGTTCGACTGCCACCTGATGATCAGCGAGCCGCAGAGATACATCGAGCGGTTCCTCGACGCCGGGGCGGACATGATCTCGATCCACGTCGAGGCCGAGCCGCATTTGCAGCGCGCGCTGCAGTTGATCCGCGAGGGGGGAGCGAAGGCCGGCATCGCCATCAACCCCGCCACCAGCGCTGAAACGCTCTCCACCGCCATCGAGTTTTGTGACTACGTTCTGGTCATGACGGTGAATCCCGGATTCGGCGGCCAAAAGTTCATAGAACCTGTTGTGCCCAAGATTCGTCATATCTCCGGGCTCATCCGCGAAAGGGGACTGGCTGTAGAGATCGAGGTGGACGGGGGCATCGACGCCAGAACGGCGCCGCTGGTGGTAGCGGCCGGGGCCTCGATTCTCGTTGCGGGCTCGGCCGTATTCGGACAGGATGATCGATCTGCTGCAATGGAGTCGATCCGCAGTGCTGTTAGCAGCATGAAGATTTAACCCGAGGGGGATTCTTGAAGCTCAAGCACATTACATTGATGCTCGCGGCGCTTCTGGTCGTCGCGGCCTGCAACCGCGGACCGCGCGTCTACCGGCCCGTCGTCGATCCGGAGCTCCTGCAGTTGTCGAAGGAGCAGCTCTTCCAGAAGGGCGAGGAACAGTTTGGTAACCGGAAGTGGCAGCGCGCCCGGACCTACTTCTCTCACCTTTACGAGTCTTTCCCGAACGACCCGCTCGGGCGCCGCAGCCTTCTGCGCGTCGCGGACACGTTCTACGAGCAGGGCAATCCGGTGAACATGGTGGAGGCGCAGTACAAGTACCGCGACTTCATCAACCGCTATCCGACCAGCGATCAGGCCGACTACGCGATGCTTCGCATCGCCATGTGCTCGTTCAAGCAGATGGAAGGGCCGGATCGCGATCAGCAGAAGACGCGCGAAGCGGTGGAGAAGTTCAACGACATGCTGCGCGGGTACCCGAACAGCCCACTCAAGGCAGAAGCCGAGGCGCGGCGGCAGGAAGCGCTCGACCGCCTGGCGCGGCACGAACACCTCGTGGCGCGTTTCTACATCAAGCGCGGCAGCAACATCTCCGCCGTGCAGCGTCTGAACTACCTGATCGACACGTACTCGAATTACAACGATCGCGCCGGCGCTTTCTATGATCTCGGCAACGCACTCACGCGCCTCGGCCGCAACGGCGAGGCCCGTCTCTACTTCGAGCGCGTGCTGACCGAGTTTCCGCAGAGCGAATACGCCGCGCAGGCCAAGCGGCGCCTGAGTGAAATCAAGGCATGAACCGAATCACCTTCGGCCTCGTCCTGCTGCTCGCGTTCGCCGCATGTACGGTGACCGATGACGGGCCAACTCCAGTCACGGTGCCGCAGGCGGCGCCCGATCCGCGCATCGGCGAGCTCCAGACGTCGATGACGGAGCTCCTCGAGCGTCTGGACGTGATGAACAGCCGGCTGGCCCGCCTGGAAGAAAACGGAGTAGCCACCGCTGCTCCCGTACCACAAGCTGTGGCTCGCGAAACCGTTCGTGCATCAGTCACGGATGCGACTGCCGCGGAGATGACGACCGCGGCGCCCGAGCCCGCCCCGCAGCCGGTGCAACGCGCGCTCGTCGGCGCCAGACTGGCCGAGGACTACCGGCAGGCCATCATGCTCGTCGGCCGCGGAAAGCAAGCGGAGGCGCGACGCGCGTTCCAGCAGGTATTTGACGCCGATCCCACGGGCGACCTCGCCGACAACGCCCTCTTCTGGATCGGCGAGACCTACTACGGCGCCGGTGACTACACGAACGCGGTCCGCCACTACAACCGCGTCGTGAACGAGTTTTCCGACCAGAACAAAGCCCCCGACGCGATGTTCAAAACCGCCCTCGCCCAGGCGCGCACCGGCGACCTCGCCCTGGCCCGCCGCACCCTGCAACAGGTGATCGAAAGGTACCCCTACTCGAGCACCGCCTCCTCCGCCAAAGCGGAGTTGCAGCGGATACGCTTCTGACGAGCTGTGGACGCGGTGGACGGCAGTGGACACGGGTCCACCAAGTCCACAACGTCCACCAAGTCCACCAAGTCCACGACGCCCGGAGTCGTAGAGTCTAAGACTCTCCGGCTACAATCCCCCCATGGCTGAAGAAACCGAAAGTGGCGCGACGCTGCTGGCGAGGCGTGAGTACGCGCGAGCCGTTCCCGTGCTCAAGCGCGAGCACGAAAAGTACATGTCCAATCCGCGCATCCGGCTGCAGTACGCGGATGCGCTGTCCGGTGCCGGCATGTCCGACGAGGCGATCGTGCAGTACGAGGCCACCGCCAAGTATTACGAGGACAACGGCCTGACCGTGCAGGCCATCGCCGTCCGGAAGAAGGGCGAGAAGGTTCGCGAGCAGCTCTCGGCAAAGGAGCCCGATCCAGGCACGACCGAGCCGTTGTTCTCACGGCCGGTTCCGAAGAGCCCTCTCTTCGAGATCCTCGGCGACGTGGAGCGCGAGGCCATCGTCAAGGAGATGGAAGTCGAGACGCACGACGAGGGCAGCGTCATCATCAACGAAGGCGATCCCGGTACGTCGATGTATCTCATCGCCTCCGGCGAAGTGAAGGTCTACACTCGCAGCACCGGCTCAGCGGGTGGTACGGTCTATCTGGCGCGCCTCGGCGAAGGGGATTTTTTCGGAGAAGTGAGCGTGTTGACCGGGAAACCTCGCACGGCGACCATCACCGCCTCGCAACGCACCGAGCTGCTGCGTCTCGATAAGGACAAGCTCGACGGAGTGCTTTCCAAGCACCCCAGCATTCGCAAGGTGCTCGACGACTTCTACAAGAAGCGCGCGAAACACACCGTCGAGGCCATGATCGAGAGTCTGAAACGAAAAGGATGAACGCGCGCCGTGGCCATTCTGCCGATACGCAAATATGGAGATGACGTTCTCCGCCATCCCGCCAAGCCGATCGACACGATCGATGCGGAGCTGCAGAAGCTGATCGACGACATGATCGACACGATGTACGCCGCGCCGGGAGTCGGTCTGGCGGCGAATCAGGTCGGTGTGGCGCGGCAGCTCATGCTCATCGACCTCTCCGTCGGCAAGCGCGCCGGCGAGTGTTACGTGTTCATCAACCCCGAGATCATCGAGTCGGAAGGGGAGATCACGGAAGAGGAAGGCTGCCTCTCCATCCCCGACTTCGTCGAAGTGGTCACGCGCCCCGAGCGGGTCAAGCTCCGCTTCCTCGACCGCCATGGCGTGCAACGCGAGATGTGGGGTGAAGGCCTCATGGCCCGCGCCATGTGCCACGAGATCGACCATCTCAAAGGCACCCTCTTCGTCGATCACCTGCGCGGCTTCAAGAAAGACCGCATCCTCAAGAAAATCTCGAAGCTGGCCAAGTCGGGGATGTGGTTTTAGAAAGCAGTCGGCAGTCCGCTTTGCTCGCAGTCGGCAGTCCGACGCTTTGCGTCTCGCAGTAAGTAGTACCCGTATCTACTGCCGACCGCCGACTGCCGACCGCCGACTAAGAAGGGCGACTCACCTGAGCCACCCCGGCAACACCCCTTGACGCCGTGCATCATCGCGAAATTGTTCGTGGGCTCGGATGGCGCGGGTGACTTCGAGGCGGGCGTAGGGGATCTGGTCGATGGTGCGCTGGAGCTGGGTGGTGTCGTAGGTGAACTGGTGGGGTTTGTATCCGAGGGAAATGAAGGACTGGATCTTCCGCTGAAGCTCGTCGACGCGGGACTCGAGCAATTCCAGCTCCTCGTTGGCGCGGCGGACGTTTTCTTCATGCGCACGTGCTTCGCGGCGCCACTGCCACTCTTCGCGCCGCGTTTCTTTTGCTTCGTCGCGGGTCGGAGGGGGAGCCAGGCGGGGCGGTGTCTGGTCGCGCGGCGTGGGAGTGCCGGTGTGATTTTTCTCCAGTTCGGCCAGGAGGCGCTTCCGCTCTTCTTCTGAGACCGGCTTGCGCCGTGGGGTCTCTTTCTTTTCGTCCGCCTTCGCTGCGGCCGAGGTGACCGTCACCCTCTCGGCGGCGTTCTCCGATTCGATCCTTTCTACCTCGGCGGCGGGCATGGAGTAGAGCAGCCCGCCCGCGCGGAACGTCACCACGCCGTCCTTCTCCACCGGCGTTCCCTCCACCGAAATCCGGTCGCCGGACCGCAGCACGAGCGTCGATGTCAGAGCGATCAGCAGCAGGAGAGCGTTCATGCTCCATTAGATTACTCCTCGCCCCCCGAATATGCCCAGAAGGCTGAAACGGTTCACCAACCTTGCTGATGCACTAGAATCGCCGCCACCGAATGGGAAGTACGATCCCCCACCTCCATGCCCACTGGGTACTGATTGCCATTGTTTGCGGCGTCTTCTATCTGATCTTCGACGCCCTGCGCTCCTTCGCGCTGCAACTCAGCCCGGTCCGCCTTCGCGCGCTCAGCACCGACGCGGAAGAGGGAAGCTCGCGCTGGAGCGAGTTTGCGGTGGAAGACTTTCAGCTCGTCAGCGGGGCCATGCTGCAGGTCGCGCTCGTCATTGGCGCCGGGGCCACCACGATGGTGTTCGACGAGGATCCGATCGCTTCGGCCGTTCTGACCAGCGTGGTCATCTGGACGGGCGCCGTGCTGGCCTGGAAATTCGTTCTTGCGCTCATCCCTGAAGACACCGGCGAGGTCATCCTGCGCGCGCTGATCCCGTTCTCGCGCACTGCCTATTACGTTTTCTGGCCCGCGCTGTATCCGCTGCGCAAGCTCCTCGAGCGGCTGGGACGCCACAAGCAGCATACCGATGACGACGAAGAGATCACCGCCCAGGAAGTGCAGGCGTACATCGACGTGGGCGAGGAAGAGGGAATCATCGAAGGGACGGAAGGAAAGATGCTGCAGTCGATCGTCGACTTCGGCGACCGTCTCGCGCACGAGATCATGACGCCGCGCATCGACGTCCTGGCATTCGACGCGCGTCTTCCGATGGCGGAGCTGGCCAGGCTCTTCAGCGAGTCGAAGTACGCGCGCATCCCGATCTACGAGAGAAGCATCGACCAGATCACGGGCATCGTCCACGTCAAGGATCTGCTGGACACGATTCTGAAGAACGATCAACGCGCCGTGGCCGCGCTGGCCCGGCCGCCCTACTTCGTCTCCGAGACCAAGAAAGTGTCGGAGCTGCTGCGCGAGTTCCAGAGCGAGCACCTGCAGATCGCCATCGTCGTCGACGAGTACGGCGGCACGGCCGGCATCATCACCACCGAGGACATCATCGAAGAGATCGTGGGCGAGATCGCCGACGAGCATGAGGATGAGGAAGCGACGCTCGTGGAAATGGGCGACGACACCTGGCTGGTGAGCGGCCTGCTGCGTGTGGAAGCGCTCGAGGAAAAGCTCGACGCCGACATTTCCAACGACGACTACGAGACGGTAGCCGGCCTGATCTTCACCAGCCTCGGGCGCGTTCCCGCCACCGGCGCGACCGTGGCCAAGAACGGCTGGCTCTTCACCGTCGAGCGCGCCGACCGGCGCAGAATCTATCGCGTGAAGGTGAGCAGGGATCCCAACTGGCGTGCTGACGGATCGGACGATGACGAGGAGTAGGAACGGGATTGAGGATTGAGAATTGAGGATTGAGGACTGAGGGACCCGAAAAGCGGAGCAATCCTCAATTCTCAATCCTCAATCCTCAATCCCGCCCACGACACATGAGCGAAGAACCCAAAACCTCCTTCGGCGTCGTCGCCCTCACCGGTCGTCCGAACGCGGGCAAGTCGACGCTGCTCAATCGCATCCTCGGGCACAAGGTGTCGATCGTTTCGGACAAGCCGCAGACGACGCGCAACCGGATCGTGGGGATTCTCAACGATGCGCGCGGGCAGATCGCGTTTCTCGACACGCCGGGCGTTCACAAGCCGCTGCACCGGTTGAACGTGCGGATGATGGATCACGTCCGCTCGGCGCTCACCGAAGCCGACGTCATCGCGCTCATCGTCGATGCGAACGAAGACTTCGGCAAAGGCGATGCGTTCGTCGTGGAGTTGCTGGCGCGGGAGAAGGAACAGAATCCCGAGGCCAAACGAATCGTGTTGCTGAACAAGATCGACCTGCTCAAGAAGCACAAGCTGCTGCCGCTCATGGCGCACTACCACGCCTTCGGGATCTTCGACGAGATCATCCCCATCTCCGCCTCCACTGGCGAAGGGGTGGAGGAGCTGACGGCGCTGCTGTTCAAGACCGTCGCGCCCGGCGAGGCGCTCTATCCGAAAGAGGACTACACCACGCAGCCGGAGCGGTTCTTCGCCGCCGAGATCGTCCGCGAGAAGCTCCTGCACCACACTTCGCAGGAGTTGCCGTACACGACCGCCGTCCACGTCGAGCGCTTCGAGGAAGACGAGGCCACGAACTTCATCACGATCTTCGCCACGATCTTCGTCGAGCGCGATTCGCAGAAGGGCATCGTCCTCGGGAAGCAGGGCTCGATGATCAAGCGCATCGGCACCGAGGCGCGGCTGGAACTGGAGACGATCCTCGGCGCCAAGGTTCATCTCGAGCTCCATGTCCGCGTCCAACAGGACTGGCGCGACGACACGCGCTTCCTCGGAGAGCTCGATCGTCCGTTGGTATGACGAGAAACTGACGTAAAAAGGGACGCAAGGTTCCGTGAAGTTCATTACCATACGCCCCAACCAGCCGCGAGAGTTCCAACCGAGGAGGTCCAATGGCAGCAAATCGTGTGATCCGGATCGTGCTCTGTTTCTGTCTCACGCTCATATCCACCTCGCTTTTCGCACAACAGACCGGCTCGCTCCATGGGACGGTCAAGGCAGTCGATGGCTCGGCACTGCCGGGCGTGACTGTCGAAGCGAAATCCAACGTTCTGCCGCAGCCGCGTTCGACCATCACCGACGGCAGCGGCGACTATCGATTGCCGGCTTTGGTCCCGGGAACCTACACCCTCGAGTTCTCGCTGGCCGGAATGCAGACCTCCACGCGCAGAGCGCAGGTCCAGCTCGGTCAGGACATCACCGTGGACGCGCAACTCGGCGTAGCGGGCGTCGCGGAGAGCATCACCGTCACCGCGGAAGCGTCGCTGGTCGACCGCGAGTCGACGGAGATCGAGAGCACGCTGTCCAGCAGAGAGATCGAGTCGCTCCCGCTGACACAGGACTACCGCGATCTGCAGAAACTCATCCCGGGCGTGATGTACACCCAGGACGGCACGCGCGGCCCGAGCGCCGGTGCCAGCGGCCAGGACAACGTGTACATGTTCGACGGCGTCAACGTCACCATGCCGCTCTTCGGCGTGCTGAATGTCGAGCCGAACACCCGCGACATCGCGCAGGTGAATGTGGTCCGGGGCGGTGCGACGGCGACCGAATTCAACCGCGCCGCCGGATTTCTGATCGACTCCGCCAGTAAGACAGGCGCCAACAAGTTTTTCGGCGAGCTGAGCTATCAGCTGCTCGATCCCTCCTTCGTCGCCGATCAGGACGGCGCGCAGAACCTCTCGTTCGAAGAGGAGCGCACGTGGATCACAGCCAACCTTGGCGGTCCGCTCCTCCGGGACCGGCTGTATTTCTATGGCTCGTACTATCGGCCGGAATCCAGTCGTGACAACCAGGCCAACCTTTACGGCGACCTGCCGGCATTCTCGAGCGAGAGAAACGAGTACTTCGGAAAGCTCACGTTCACTCCGCTCTCGTCACTGCTGATCAACGCCAGCTATCGCGACTCGCATCGCGTCGATACGTCCGGTGACGTCTTCGGCGCGTTCCGCGCAGGGACGACCGGCTCGGGCACCGAGACGGAGCTCCAGATCGGTACGTTCGAGACGTCGTGGGTCATCAACAACAATAGCTACGCGACGTTCAAGTACACCGACTACCGCAATCCGGGCGTCGGCACCGCCGACTTCATCGCGGATACGAACGTGGCCTTCACGGCCGGCACGCAGCTCGACCTCGCCAACCTCGGTACGATCGGCCGGCTCGTCGTTCCGACGCCGATCGTCGGCAACGCCGCTCAGATCGCGTTCGTCACGCCGTATATCGACAGGTACGGCTACCTCCAGAACGGCCAGCGCACGGGCGGCGGTACGGTCGGATACGGTCAGTTCGCGCAGGATGACGACAGCTTCTTCCGCAAGGGCGGACAGATCGGCTACAACCTGTCGCTCGGAAGCACGATCACACACGACCTGCACATCGGCTATCAGCGCTACACCGATTCGGAAGACCGGTTCCAGACCTCGAATGGCTGGGGCCTGATCACGGTTCCGGCGGGAGTCGGAACGGCCGGTACGTGCCCGGCCAGCGCATGTGGAACGGCCACGCCTGCGTTCTTCGTGGCCCAGGTTAGCCAGCAGGGCGCGCGCGGCGTGCCGAACATCCACTCCGAATTCAAGTCGCAGAACATCGAGCTCAACGATGTCATCCGCTTCAACAACTGGACCTTCAACGTCGGCGTGCTCCTCAGCGAAGACGTCCTTTACGGCCAGGGTCTGGCCAAGGCGGACAATGTCGCCGGCTACGTCGCCTCGCCCGGAACGAAGTACAAGATGCACACTTTCGGCTTCGACGAGATGATCCAGCCGCGCCTCGGCGCCACGTGGTCGTATAACGGAACGGATACCGTCTACGTCAGCTACGGTCGTTACAGCCCGGCCGCGAACTCCGATGCGCGCGCCGCTTCGTGGGATCGCAATCTCGTAGCCCAACTCAACGTCTACTTCAACCAGACCGGCGCGCTCATCGGCATCCAGCCGAATGCATCGTCGTCCGGCAAGTGGTTCCAGGACGGACTCAAGCACCCCTTTGTGGACGAGTTCATGATCGGCACCGGCCAGGAGCTCGGCGCCGGCTGGTCGACGCGCATCTACGGACGCTATCGCGAAGGCAAGGACTTCCTCGAGGACACGAACAACAACGCGCGCATTGCGTTCAACGCGCCTGCAGGGGTTCCGCAAGAGCTCTACGTTCCGAACCTCGGCACGACAACCACTGTGGGAACCATTCGCCACGCCATCGGCAGCGGCTCGTCGTACGTCATCGCCAATCTCGACGGCGCCTTCACCAAGTACTACGAAGCGACGATGGAATCGTCGTGGCGCGGCAGCAATCTCTATCTCAACGGCTCGTACACTTGGAGCCACTACTACGGCAACTTCGATCAGGACAACTCTTCGTTCAGCGACGCCAACGACGCGGCCATCTTCATCGGCTCATCGAACATCGCCGACGGCGCAGGGCGCCAAGTCTGGGATCTGAAGTACGGCGATCTTCGCGGCGATCGGCGGAACGTCCTGAAGGTGAATGGCGGATACGACCTTCCGTGGAAGGCCACCGTTGGCGCGTTCGCGCTGTACCAGTCCGGTCAGCCGTATCAGCTCGAAAGCGTTCTTCCGTATCGCCCGCTCACCGGCTCGACCAGCGACACGAACCGTTACGCGGAGTCGGCGGGCAGCCGCCGCTCTCCCGCGCATCATCAATTGGATCTGAAGTACTCCCAGAACGTTTTTGAGTTCCGCGGTGCGACGCTTCAGCTCATCGCCGATATCTTCAACGTCTATGACAAACAGACGGGATACGATTTCGAGACGAGAATCGGTTCGCTCGGATTCACTACGCGTACCGATGTCGAGACGGTCGCAATCCCGACCTCCATTCCGGATTCAGTCCTGGCCGGTCTGAATCTCGCTCCGGGAGCACGCATCAACGCTCCGTTTGCGAAGTCGTTCTACGCGCCACGCCGCTACCAGATCATGGCGCGCGTTCAGTTCTAGTTTCTTTTCGAATTCGCGGTATCGGAAGCCCGGCGGAAACGCCGGGCTTTTTTCATTGCTGGAAGAGTCGTTCGCGCGCGATGAGCTCGCGCGTCACGTCATCGGCATGCTCGCGAGCCGCGGCGATGCGTGCAGGTGCTTCCGGCTCGTGCAGAAGGACGCTGACCTGCGCACGCTTGAACGCCGCCATCGGATACTTCGCATCGCCGGACGGAACGCGATCGAGTGCATCACGAGCTTCCGTCAAGCGACGCGACGCGAGGTAAAGAACGCCCAGCTCGAGATGATGGCGGAACGATGCAGCGTCCAGCGTGCGCGCCTTTTCGAATGCGTCGATGGAGACGGGAGTCTGCCCGAGCTCCATGGCCATTTCGCCGAGCCGCAGCAGTTCGGGAGCCGTGGCGCTCCTTTTCACATAGACCTTTTGCCGAAGCGCGATGGCTTCCGCGAGGTTCCCCTGCCGCTCCCGAATCACCGCCAGTGCCTGCAGCGCGGGCAACCGGTCCGGATCCTCGGCGACAATGCGCTCCAGCATCGGAACGGCGCGCGGCCACTCCTTGCCACGCGCGAGATGCAGCGCGAAGTACATCCGCACGTCCGCCGATTCCGGCGCGATTCGCTCCGCACGCAGGAAAGCCTCCTCCGCCGCGCGGTCATGGCCGAGGGAGGAGTGGGATGTGGCCAGTCGCAGCGCGGCATCGAGGTTGTGTGTGTCGGTGACGAGAATCTTCTTCAGCAGCGGAATCGCCTCGGCATAATCGCCGCGAACGAACAAAGCAGACGCTTCATCGAGCGCGTCGAAAAGCGACGCCATCTCCGCGGGCCGCGGCGCATCGGCGCGCACGACGGGACGTGCCGTGGCGGACACGTATCCGAGGCTGGCCAGCTTGCGGCTTTCCTCCTCGCTGAGATTCGCCGGCGGCTCCGCCGCTTGCGCCGAGGCGATCGGGTAATCGCGCAACGCCGCGCGCGCGGCACGTGGAACGCCCGCCGTCGCCGTCAGGTCGCGCTTCTCGAGCGGATCGGCGATGACGTCGTACACCTCAGTCTTGCCGTCGGCCAGGATCGTCTTGAGCCGGCCCTCCACCGCCATCACCTGCGGCTGCCAGCCGTAATCGAGAAACGGTTTCATCGCCTCGCCGACGACCACGTTCTCCACGACCGTGCGGAGACTGTTCGTGCTCGGGACACCTGCCCATTCGAGGATCGTGTCGTGAATCGTGCGGATGCTCACCGGCGTATTCGTGACTCCTGGAGTGAATCCCGGTCCTTCGACAACCAGCGGCACATGCATCGTCGATTGATAGAGCAGATTGCCGTGCTGCGCCTCACCATGCTCACCCAACCCCTCGCCATGATCGCCGGAGATCACGATCGCCACCGGACCCTTCGCCTGTTTCACGAACGCCGCCGTAAGCCGGCCCAACTCCTGATCCATCGCAGCAACTTCTCCCTGATAAGGCCGGCCCGCGAACTTCTCGGCGAACGGCGCCGGAGGCGTGTACGGATAGTGCGGGTCGTAGTAGTGAACCCACAGAAAGAGCGGTGCGTCCGACGGCTGCTCGAGGAGCTTCAATGCGCGATCGGTCGTTTCCTCCGCCGTCCGTTCCACACGCTCGGCGCCGAAATCCTCGTCATAGATCTCGAACCCGCGCGCCAATCCAAACCGCCGCGCCAGCGCGAACGCCGAGATGAACGCCGCCGTCCGATAACCCTGTTCGCGAAGCCGCTCGGCGAGCAGCGGAGTGCGATCGGAGACGTATCGCCCGTTCTCATGAATCATGTGTCCGGCCGGATAGAGCCCGGTCATCATCGACGTGTGTGAAGGCAGCGTCTGCGGCGTCGTCGCATAAGCCTGCAGAAAACGCCGCCCGCGACTCGCCACCGCGTTGAATGACGGAGTCTCCGCCCCGACCGCATCCGCGCGCGTCGTATCGAGCGTGACGAGCAGGACCGATGGCCGCGGCGCGACGACAGGCGTCTCCGCCTTCGAACAGGCGAACGTCATGAGAACGAGAAGCACGAAGCAGGAACGAATCACGAGTGCGTTTCTAACACGAAGCACCATCTCTCGCGCCGCAGCGCTTTGGAGTGCGGCCGGCTTGCCGCCGCTTTCGGTAGCACGGCAGGGAGGCAGAGCGCGCGAGCTGGCACGCGGATGTCGCAGAAGTCTCCGGTCACTTCGTACGCAATGCGGGTGGCGCTCGCTCGTGCCACGCTACAGAAAGCGGTGGCAAGCCGACCGCACTCCAAAGCGCTGCGGCGCGGAGTCAGCCCACCTCCACGATCACGATCGTCAGATCATCCGCCTCTTCGATCGCGTTGCCGCGCCAGCGATGCACCGCGGCCAGCACGTCCTCAGTCGTCGCACTTCCGCGCAGCACATCTTTCAGTCTTTCTTCGCCGAACATTTCATCGCGCCCGTTTCGCGCCTCGGGGATGCCGTCGGTGTAGGCGATGATGCGGTCTCCGGGTTGAAGGTGCGTGAAGGTGGCGGTGTAGCGTGCATCGGCGAAGCGGCCGAGGAGCACGCCGGTTTCGCCGAGCTCGAGGAATGCGCCGTTGCGATAGAGAAGCGGCGGTGGATGTCCGGCGTTGCAGACGGCGACGCGGTGTTGGGTCATGTCGAACCAGAGATACGTCGCGGTCACGAACGCGCGACGGACGTCACGTCGCAGGATCGCGTCGAGTTCGCCGATCAGCGCCGCTGGATCGTCTGCAAGCCGCGATTGCGAGGACACCGCGATCTTGACCATCGAAGCGATGAGCGCGGCCGGAACGCCGTGGCCGGCTACGTCCGCGACGAGCACGCCTGCACCTCGATCGGACTCGAGAAAGCTGTACATGTCGCCGCCCACCGACGTGGCCGGAACATAGCCGGCCTGAAAGCGCAGGCCAGGAACATCCGGCATGGCGCGCGGCAGAATCGACTGTTGAATCTCGCGCGCGGTGCGGAGCTCGTTGTCGATGGCCAGGCTTTCACGCTCGCCGCGGACGAACGCGCGCATGGCGGCGTATCCGAGGGCGGCCACGAAAATCACGAAGCCAGGCGCCTCGTCGTCGTAGTCCCACGGCAGCTCGATGAGATTGTTCACGTTGTTGTTGAGCGCGAAGAGCAGAAACACGAACGCGCCTGCCAACACGATGCGCAACTCCACGGACCTCCGTGCCACGAGCAGCAGGTTGGCAAGAATGCAGATGCCGCCGACGACCACCAGCACGTTGTTGATCGCTTCGAGCGAGAGCGGGGTTCCGGTCACGAGGTCGCTGATGATTCCGATCGGCGCAAAGATCGTGAACGCGATGACCTGCAGGCGCAGCGTCGACTTCCAACCGTTTCCGATCAAGCGCAGCGGCAGCAGCCAGGCCGCGACCGGAATGACGTAGGTGATGAACGCCTCCGCGAACGCGACGGTGCGCACGGTGAAGCCGAAATAGAACGGCAGCGACGTGCCGGTCACGAGTCGCACGCCATAAAGCAACGTAAAGACGCCGAACCAGCGCAGCGCCAATGCGTCGCCGCGCCGCCGGATCAGCGATGCGATGACGGCGATCGTGCCCGTGACGAACAGCACGATGCCCAGAAGGATGTCGGTCGCGTCCTCGCGCAGCGGAAACGCGGACGCGCGGTCGAGCGCGAAGGGAAGCGTCATCGCGGTGGCGAGATACGCAGCGCCGATCCGCACCTCCTGCCGCGGCGGGTGAGGAACGTCGAATTCGATTCTCTTTCCCGCGTTGCCAGCAGGCAGAGGCACGACGTGCATCGTGAGACGTCCGGCCGATGGCGGATCGCGGAATGTGTAGATGCGTTGTCCGTCGATCAGCACCGAAAGCTCGCCCACATAAGCGCGAAAGATGAGGTGCGTGTAGGACGTCGCATGCGGAATGCGCTTATCGAGACGCGGCACATCGCGCTCCGCGCTGCAAGCGCAGAGCAGGACGGTCAGGACGATCGGAATCAGACGATTCACGCGCGGTGCATACGCTACCATCCCGGCCATGCTCAACTACATCTGGTTCGGCCTGATGGCCGTCGCGCTCGTGGTGGCCGCGTTCAACGGAACCGCGGACGCCGTCACGAAAGGCGCCATCGATTCCGCGAAGACGGCGGTCGAGATTGCGCTCGGCTTGATCGGCATCATGACGCTGTGGCTCGGCATCATGCGCATCGCCGAGGCTTCGGGAATGGTGACGCTCCTCGGCCGCGCGCTGCGTCCCGTGCTGCGATGGTTGTTCCCCGAGCTTCCGCCCGATCATCCCGCCAACGGCGCTATCGTCGTGGCCACGGCGGCGAACATGCTCGGTCTCAACAACGCCGCCACGCCGCTCAGCATCAAGGCGATGGAAGAGCTGCAGGAGATCAATCCGCGCAAAGACACGGCATCGAACGCGATGGTCACGTTCATGGCTCTGACCACCTCGGGAGTTCAGCTCATTCCGGCCACGATGATCGGCGTGCTCGTGGCCTCGGGTGCGAAGAATCCGACGTCCATCATCTCCACGTCGCTGATCGCCACGGCCATCGGAACCGCGGCAGCCGTCATCGCGGCGAAGGTCCTGCAACGCTTTTATCCGACGCCTGCTGAACCTGTGGCAGTGCCGGTCGCTGCTGAGGTGAGCGAATGATCCGCGCGGCGCTCGATGCCATCTCCTTGTGGGCCATTCCGGTGATGCTGGTCGGCATTCCGCTGTACGGAATGATCAAGAAAGTGAAGGTCTACGACGTCTTCGTCGAAGGAGCGAAAGAAGGATTCGACGTGGCGGTGAAGATCATCCCCTTCCTCGTCGGCATCCTCGTGGCCATCGGCATGTTCCGTGGCTCCGGCGCGATGGACCTGCTCACCGCGGCGCTCCGCCCGTTGATGGCAGCCACCGGATTCCCGTCCGAGCTCGTGCCGCTGGCCATCCTGCGCACGCTCACCGGCAGCGGCTCGCTCGCATTCACGACCGACCTGATCAAGACCTACGGCCCCGATTCGCTCATGGCCCGCATGGCCGCAACGATGTACGGCAGCTCGGAGACCACGTTCTACGTGCTGGCCGTCTACTTCGGCGCCGTCAGTGTCAAACGCACGCGCCACGCCGTCCCAGCAGCGCTCATCGGCGACATCGTCGCCGCGATCGCGACAGTGGCGGTTTGTATGTGGATGTTCTGAGGTCGTTGGGGGAGACGATCACCACAGAGACACAGAGGGCACGGAGGGGACACAGAGGAAGGCGATGGACTTGATCGCCGTCTTTGAACCGATCTGCTTTACTCCGTCCCACTCTGTGATCTCTGTGTCTCTGTGGTGAATACACGCGTGCGGTGATCGATGCCTCACCAACGATTCGCGGGGTGAGCGCGAGCAGCGCCGCATGCAAGCGTTCATGCGGTGCGAGGCTTCGACGCGAAGTAGAGCAACGCCCCGATCGTCAACGCGATCGCGGCCACGAGTAGTTTCTGCGGCGTGAGGTTCCAGACGAAGATCAGCGACACCAGCACGCCGAGGAACGGGATGATGTAGCCGGGCGTGCGGAACCTCTCCTTTGACGAACCCGCGTTCATCTTGCGCAGGCTCGGGATGGCCAGACAGGTCACGAGGTACGTGGTCAGCCGGGCCATCGCGGAGATCAGCGCGAGCTGGCGGAACGAACCGCCCAGCGCGAGCGCCAACGCCACGGTCGTATGCACGGCGATGGCGAAGCTCGGCGTGCGGAAGCGCGGATGGACATACGAGAGAAGCGCCATCCTGCGATCGAGTGAAAGCGCGTAGAGCAAGCGCGAGCCCTCCAGCATCGTGCCGGAGTTCGTACCCGCCATCGACAGCAATGCGCCGATCGTGACGATGAATGCGCCGATGGGGCCGATCAACTCCGCCGCGGCTGAAGCGATGGGCGTCTTGCTCTGCGAAAGATCCGGCAACGCCGACATCGCGCCGAGCTGCACGAGCGCGTAAATCGCGGCGATGGCCAGGATGCCCACCAGCAGCGCCAGCGGCAGATCGCGTCGCGGATTCTTGAACTCACCCGCCGGCACGCCGAGATTCTCGAAGCCGGCGTACGCGAAGAGCATGAACAGCGCGGCCTCGCTCCAGTTCGTGCCCGGCCCCGGCAGCGTGAACGAGCCCGGAATCGGATTCGTCTTCCAGACCGCCAGCGCAAGGATGATGAACCCGATCAGCGGCACCAGCTTGCCGAACGTGAAGACATAGATCGACGCCGCGCCGTAGCGCACGCCGAGGAAGTGGATGATGGCCAGGATCAACGTCGACGCGATGATCACCGCCGCGCGCTGACCGCCGACGCCGAGTGAAGGTTGCAACAGCGCCAGCGCCAGCACGAACCCATTCGACAGCGACGCCAGCGACGTCACCCGCGCGATCCAGTTCATCCACCCCGTCTCGAACCCAATGAAATCGCCGAACGCCGTCTTCGCGTACAGATACGCCCCGCCCGGCTCGTCGAAGTGACTGGCCGCCTCGGCGAAGTTCAGCACCAGGATGAACACCGGAATCGCGAACAGCAACGGCGCCCAAAGCGAGAACGGCCCGAGCAGCGTGTACGACTCATGCGGCAGCAGAAACACCCCGGACCCCACCACGGCGTTGATACACATCGCCACCAGGCCCCAGAAACCGACGGTACGAACGAGTTTTGCGGTTGAGGTCGTCGTCATGTGGGACGCATTGTAGGGAGAGTTGGGACGGGACGAACTTTCTTTCCGGCGTCTCGGGCAGTAGGCTCACACTTGCCGTGAAGCCGCGTGTCTATCTGGAGACGTCCGTCATCAGCTATCTCGTTGGCTGGTTGAACCAGCGAAGCATCCTGGTGGCGCACAACCAGGAATTCACTCGTGAATGGTGGTCGATGCGGCGAGGCAGATACGAGCTCTTCTCGTCCGCGGTCGCGGTAAACGAGGCGAAGAAGGGTGAGCTACCTTTGGCCACCGAGCGGCTGAACTTTCTTGCCGAGACGACGTTGCTCGACGTCAACGAAGCTGCGACATTCCTTGCTCTCGAGCTTCTTCGCCGTACCCGAATTCCTGCGAAGGCGGATGTGGATGCTCTCCATGTGGCGGTGGCCGCCGTTCACGGAATGGATTATTTGCTGAGCTGGAACTGTAAGCACATCGTGAACGGGAACATACTCCCGCAGGTGTATGCGGTGTGTCGCGCATCAGGTTACGAACCACCGTTGATCTGCACGCCCCAGGAACTGATGGAGCCGTAACGATGATTGAAGACCCGATTGTGGAAGAACTTCACAAGATTCGCGAAGACATGCTGGCCGAGCATGGAGGTCTCGAAGGCCTCGTGAAACATCTTCGAGAAATGCAGGCAGAGATGCCGGAACGTGTCGTCAGCCTGCCGCCGAAACCGCCAATCGAAATCAAGCGCAAGGTATCTTGAAACGCCGCAAAGCCCTACAAGACTAGGACTCGTGAAGTGATTCAAAGCTGCGTGCTCATGCCTGCAGCATGATCGACGCGACCTTTCGTGAAGAGCTTGTCGAGCTTACCGGTCGCAGAGTCTCGTTCGATCTGGCGATCCCACTCCGCCCAATCGTGCTCCAGGAGCCAGTCCCGCAACTCCGCTAGCTCGCTTGGCGAAAGATGCTTGATCTCTTCCTCGATCGCTTGAACTCTTGTCATGTCACTTTCCCAACGGTTCAATACTACTTGAACGTCGAGAGACCGACAGAATTCACGGCACGTATCCTTGCCCCCGAATCGTCCTCCCCGGCCTCGCACCGGTCATCGCGCCATCACGTAGCACCGGCACACCGTTCACGATCACATCCGAGATTCCCTCGGAAAAGTGGTGCGGGTCTTCGAACGTCGACAGGTCGCGAATTGTGGTGGGGTCGAAGATGACGATGTCGGCTTTCATGCCTTCGCGGAGGATTCCTCGATCCTGGATGTTTGCGCGCGACGCGGCTTGTGAGGTGATCTTGCGGATCGCTTCTTCGAGCGGGAAGAGTTTTTCGTCGCGCGAGTAGCGGCCGAGGACGCGGGGGAAGGTGCCGTAGGCGCGGGGGTGGACGGCGGTGTTTTCGGCGCGGGCTTTGTCGCTCGGTGCGCTGGCGTCGGAGCCGACGGAGACGAAGGGTTGCTTCAGCGCATGGCGCACGTCGTCTTCGTGCATCGAGAAGAAGATGACGCGCGGTGAGATCGGTCCGTCGACGAAAAGCGCGATCAGCGCTTCCTCGACCGTCACTGCCATCATCTCCGCGATCTCTTCGATGAATTTCTTCTCGTACTGGTCCTGTGCGGGGTTGTAGATCTGCGTGACGTAAATGCCGCGCGGGCCGCGTTTCGCGTACTGCGCGCGGAATGCTTCGGCGATCTTTGCGCGGTCATCGGGATTCTTCAGGCGCTCGCGAAAGGCCTGATAGCCGCCGTCCATGGCCCAGTCGGGAGCGAGCGTGCTCAGTCCTGTTCCCGAGGCCGCGTACGGATAGACGTTTGCCGCGACGTCGAGTCCGCCGGCGCGCGCCGCTGCGATGCGCTCGACAATGGCCGGCATCTTTCCCCAGTTCGTCCGGCCGCCGATCTTGAGATGCCAGATGTTGATGGGGATGCCGGACTCGCGGCCGATGCGGAAGGCTTCGTCGAGCGCGCGATCGATGTGATCGCCTTCGTCGCGGATGTGCGAGAAGTAGACGCCTCCATGTCGATGCGCGACGCGAGAGAGGCCGATCAGTTCCTCGGCTGTCGAGTACATGGCCGGCACGTAGATCAGCGACGAGCCGAGGCCGACGGCGCCGTCGCGCATGGCTTGCTCGACGATGGCCTCCATCTCGCGCATCTGCTCGGCCGTCGGCTGACGATTGACGTCGCCGAGGACCATCTCGCGCGGATTCGACGTCCCGAGGAGCATGGCGAAATTGACGGTGGCGCCGCGGCGATCCACCTCATCGAGATAGTCGCCGAGCGTTGCCCAGCGCTCGCCCGGTTTCACGCGATCCGCGTTCACTGGCCCCGGCGAATGCCCCTCGCCGCCGAGATGTGTGGTGATGCCCTGGCGCACGGTGGCCTCGAGATACGGATCCTCGATGACCGTCTCCTGCGACCACCCGAGGAGATCGACGAAGCCGGGAGAGACGATGCGATCCTTCGCGTCGATGGTGCTCTTCGACGGCATGTCGGCGAGATTGCCGATCGCCACGATGACATCGCCGCGCACGCCGACATCGCCGCGGAACCAGGGAGCGCCGGTCCCGTCGAGGATGCGGCCGTTCGTGATCTTCAAATCGAGCATGGGCGTTTGCGTTCCTGCGGCGGGTGTGGTGGCGCAGCGGGTGAGGGTGATTGCGAGGAGCAGCGCGAGGGCGAGTCGCAAAGTCGCAAAGTCGCAAAGTCTCAAAGACTTTGTTGGCGCACTTCTTTGAGACTTTGCGACTTTGCGACTTTGCGACTGCCTCTTCTGGTTCACTCCATCCCCCTCACCAGATCGTCGATCGATTGCCGTGTGCGGATCACGCGCGCTTCGCCGTTGTTGATCAGGATCTCCGGCGGGAGCAGGCGGGCGTTGTAGTGCGAGGCCATGGAGAAGCCGTAGGCGCCGGCGTCGCAGAAGGCGAGCAGGTCGCCGATGTGCGTTGGCTCGAGAGCGCGGGTTTCGACGCGTCCATCGGTGCGCGTGAAGACGTCGCCCGATTCGCAGAGATTGCCGGCCACGACCACTTGATCGCGAGACGTTGCCGGATCCCAAGTCGTGCGGAGCGAGCCGTTCGTGCCGCGCGAGGCGTTGATGATGTGGTGATAGGCGCTGTACTTCGACGGCCGCACGAGGTGATTGAAGCCGGTGTCGACGCCCACCCACTCGACGCCCGCGCTGATGCGTTTGCTCGTCACGCGCGCCAGCAGCGTTCCCGATTCGGCGACGAGATAGCGTCCCGGCTCGAGGATGGCCGTGAGGCCACGCTCGCGCAGCAGCGGTCCGGCCAGTTCCGTCAGTTCCGCGCCGTATCTTGCGATCGGGAACTCGGCTTCGCCCGGACGGTAGGGTGTGGAGATCCCACCGCCGAAATTGAGCCAGCGCAGATGCGTGAATGCCGGCGCCAGCTCGAGCAAGCATCGCGCGGAATCGAGCAGCGGCGCCGTGGTATCGACGCCCGAGCCGATGTGCGCATGCAGACCGACCACTCTGCGGCCGGAATCCTCGACCAGCATTCGCGCCGTGGCGATCTCGGCCACGTCGATGCCGAACTTCACGCTCTCGCCTGCAGTGATGACGTCGCGGTGATGTCCCGCGCCGACGGACGGATTCACGCGCAACGCGATCGGATTGGTGAGCCCGAGCGCGACGATGCGATCGATCTCCGGGACCGAGTTCACATTGATGACGATGCGCGGATCGGGGATGGCGCGCAGGTCATCGTCCGAGACGTTCGAGCAGGTGAACCAGATCGCGTCGGGCGTGAATCCGGCGCGCATGGCCAGATGGATCTCGCCCGGCGAGACCGCATCGCAGCCGAATCCCTGCTCCCGCACGAGGCGCAGCAGAGAGACGTTGCTGTTGGCCTTCATCGCGTAGAACGGCTGGAACGGCAGACCCGCGAAGGACGTGCGGACGTTCTCGATCTGCCGCCGAAGCACGGCGGCGTCGTAAACGTAGAGCGGTGTGCCGAATCGCGACGCGAGATCCGTCGCCGCGAGGCCGCCGATGTGAAGGACGTTGGATTGATACTCCATGAGCGGCGCGCATTGTATGCGGAGAGTCTCTGCGACTTCCCCCGTTAGAATGTCCCCCATGCAGGCCTACCTCGACCTGATGCAAACCATTCTCGATCGCGGTACGCGCAAGACCGACCGTACCGGCACCGGCACGCTGAGCATCTTCGGACCTCAACTGCGGTTCGATCTCGGTGCGTCGTTTCCGCTGGTGACGACGAAGAAGATGCATCTGCGCTCGATCATCTACGAGCTTCTCTGGTTTCTGGCCGGCGATACGAACGTCCGTTACCTCAACGAGAACAAGGTCACGATCTGGGATGAGTGGGCGGACGCGAATGGCGAGCTCGGGCCGGTGTATGGCCGGCAGTGGCGCGCCTGGCCAACGGCGGACGGGCGCACGATCGATCAGATCACGAACGTCATCGACGAGATCCGGCGCAATCCCGATTCGCGACGTCTCGTCGTCAGCGCGTGGAACGTCGGCGAGTTGGACAAGATGGCGTTGTCGCCATGTCACGCATTGTTCCAGTTCTACGTCGCCGATGGCCGGTTGTCGTGTCAGCTCTATCAGCGCAGTGCGGATGTGTTTCTCGGCGTTCCGTTCAACATCGCCTCGTACGCGCTGCTCACGTTGATGGTGGCGCAGGTGACCGGTCTCGCGCCGGGCGAGTTCATTCACACGTTCGGCGATGTGCATCTCTATCTGAATCATGTCGAGCAGGCGCGCGAGCAGCTCGGCCGCGATCCGCGGCCGCTCCCGATGATGCGGCTGAACCCTGATGTGCGCTCGATCCTCGAGTTCAAGTTCAGCGATTTCACGCTCGAGAACTATGATCCGCACCCGGCCATCAAAGCGCCGATCGCTGTATGAGACTCTCGATCATCGCCGCACTCTCGACCAACAACGTCATCGGCCGCGCGAACGGCATCCCCTGGCGTCAATCGACCGATCTGAAGCGGCTCAAGGCCATGACGATGGGGCATCACATGATCATGGGTCGCAAGACCTGGGATTCCCTCGGCAAGCCGTTGCCGGGCCGCGTCATGGTGGTGATCACGCGCCGCGAAGACTTCGCGCCGGAAGGTGCGATCGTGGTGAAGACCCTCGAGGACGCCATTCGCATGGTCGAGGAAAGCGGCGACGAAGAGCCGTTCATCGCCGGCGGCGCCGAGATCTATCAGCAGTTGATGCACCGAGCCGATCGCATGTACCTCACGCGCGTTCATGCCGAGGTTGAAGGCGATACGTTCTTCCCCGACTTTGATGACGTGTCGGAATGGCACCTCATCGACTCCGAACATTTCGAAGCCGATGAGAAGAACGAATATCCATACTCGTTCCTCCTCTATGAGCGCACCGGCTCCGAAGGTCACGCGATTCCGGATGAGGGGTAAGCGCCTGGGAGTCGCAAAGTCGCAAAGTCTCAAAGTCTCAAAGGGTCTGGCGGCCACGTCCTTTGCGACTTTGAGACTTTGCGACTTTGAGACTCCCTCGGTCCTCTACACATGTACTGGCGCCTGCTGAAGACCAACCGCGATTTCCGCCTGCTCTATCTGGCGACGCTGATCTCGCTGGGCGGCGATTGGTTTCTGACGGTGGCGTTGCTCGATCTCGTGCTCGAGCTCACGAGCTCGGCGACGCTGGTGTCGCTGGTGTTGTTGTTCCAGACGCTGCCGATCTTTCTCTTCACCGCGCATGCCGGACATGTCATCGACAGGATCGATCGAAGGAAGCTGATGATCGGCGTCGATCTGTTGCGCATCGGCGCGTGTCTGCTGCCGTTGCTGGCGCGGACGCCGGCGATGTTGCCGTTCGCGTTCGCGGGCGTGTTCCTGATCGCGGCCGGCTCCGCCTACTTCGAGCCGGCGGCGCAGGCGTCGTTGCCGAACATCGTCTCGGGCGAGGAGCTGGCCGCGGCGAATGTGCTGATGGGGTCGACGTGGGGAACGATGCTGGTGGCGGGCGCGGGGATCGGCGGCGCGGTGACGGCGCTCCTCGGTCGCGATGCGTCGTTCGTGTTCGACGCGGCGAGTTTCGGCGTTTCGGCGCTTCTGCTGGCGCGCATGCGCGTGAATTTTTCTGAAGCGCGCGCTGGGCTCGTACGTCATGCGCCGTTTCTCGAATCGATCCGTGAGACGTTCCGTTTTGCGCGCTCGCAGCCCCGCGTGCTCGGGCTGCTGGCGGTGAAAGGCGGCTACGGCCTCGGCGCGGGCGTCGTGGCCATGCTCGGTGTGTTCGGCAGGGAAGTGTTCCACGCCGGCGCGTGGGGGATCGGTCTGCTGTTCGCGGCGCGGGGCATCGGTGCACTGTTCGGACCGTTCCTGCTGCGAGGCGCCATGCGCCAGGACGACGCGCGCTATCGCGCCATCGCGTTTTGCATCTTCGCGTTCGGCGCCGGCTACGCGGCGCTGGCGTTCTCGACGACGCTCGTCTTCGGATTTCTGGCCATTCTCTTCGCGCACCTCGGCGGCGGCGCGGCCTGGCAGATCTCGACGTACGGCCTGCAGCGCGAAGTGCCCGACAACATCCGCGGCCGCATCTTCTCCGCCGACTACGGCATGGTCACGCTGACCATGTCCGTCTCCGGCCTCGCCTCCGGCCTCGCGTCCGATCGTTTCGGCCCAACAGCCGCGACGATCGGCACGGCCTCGGTGTGTCTGCTGTTCGGCATCGCCTGGGCGGCGGCGACATGGAGGCTGTGGCGATGAGAAACTCCGCGCCGCAGCGCTTTGGAGTGCGGTGGCTTGCCGCCGCTTTTGGTAGCGTGCAACGGAGTCGCACTGGCCACGCTACCGAAAGCGGCGGCAAGCCGCACGCACTCCAAAGCGCTGCGGCGCGGAGTTTGTTGTTCCTCCTGCTTTTCCTTCTCGCCTGCAATCGCGCCGAGGCTCCTGCGCGTCCCAACGTCATCCTCATCTCGATCGACACGTTGCGATCGGATCATTTGCCTGCGTATGGCTATCGCGGTGTTGCGACGCCCGCCATCGATCGACTGGCTGCGGATGGCATCGTGTACGAGCATGCCTTCGCGCATGTGCCGCTGACGTTGCCTTCGCATGCGTCGATTTTTACGGGGCTGCTGCCGGCGCATCACGGAGTGCGGGACAACGCGGCATTTCGGCTCGATGCGAAGTTTCCGACGATTGCGTCCATGTTGCGGGCTCACGGTTACGGAACGGGCGGCGTCATCTCGGCGTACGTGCTGCGCGCCGCGACGAACATCGGCAGCGGTTTCGATGCGTACGACGATCGGATCGCGGTGATCGAAGGTGCGCCGACCGGCAACTTGGCGCGTTCGGGGCGCGAGTCGGTGGCGATCGCGAAGCAGTGGATTGCCGGCAATGCAACGAAGCCGTTTTTCGCTTTCGTGCATCTCTTCGAGCCTCATGCTCCGTACGAGCCTTCGTACGATGGCGAGATCGCTACGACGGACGCGCTTGTCGGCGACCTGCTCGATTCGTTGCGTGCTTCGGGCCTCTACGACGACGCGCTGATCATCCTGCTGTCCGATCACGGTGAGGGGCTGCGCGATCACGGCGAGCAGGAGCACGGCGTTCTGCTCTACCGCGAGGCGTTGCAGGTGCCGCTCATCGTCAAACTTCCGCGCAACGAGCGCCGCGGCACGCGCATCGCCGAGGCCGTGCAGCTCGTCGATGTGCTGCCGACGATTGCCGCGGTGACCGGCGCGACTGCTCCGCGTCACGACGGACGTTCCTTGCTCGACGCGCCTCAACGTCGCGTGATTCATGGGGAGACTCTCTACCCACGCCTGCACCTCGGATGGAGCGAGCTGCATTCGGCGATCGAGTGGCCGCACCATCTCATCAACGGTCCGAAGCCGGAGCTCTACGATCTGGCGAGTGACGCACGCGAGACGCGCGACATTCACGAAACCGAGCGGCGCGTCTACGCGAAACTGCAACGCGACATCGCCAGCGCTGCCTCGGCTCCGGCCGTTGCGCAACGGATCGATCCGGAGGAGGCGCGGAAGCTGGCCGCTCTTGGCTACGTCAGCGCGCAGTCGACCTCGGCGACATCGAGCACGCTTAATCCGCGCGATCATTTGCAGGATCTCGACGCGCTGAAACGCGTGACCGAGCTCATGGCCGCGCGCAGCTTCGCTGAGGCGGCGGCGCTGATGGAACAGCTCCTGGCCACGAATCCCGGCTGGAGCGATTTGCGCGATCAACTCGGCGTCGCGTACGAATCGCTGGGCGATCTCGCGCGCGCCGAGAAGACCTATCGCGATGCCATTCGCGTCACGCCGGAACTGGCGCCGGAGTTCGCGTTGTCGCTGGCCCATGTTCTCGTCGAGCGAGGCGCGCTCGACGACGCCGAGGCGCATGCGCGACTCGCGCTCGCGCACGATCCGAATGCCACGCACGAAATGCTGGCCCGCATCGCCGCCGCACGCGGCGACTTCACCACCGCGCGACGTGAAGCGAAGCTCGCGCGATCGGACTTCGTTCTCGCGCAGATCCTCCTCGCGCAAAACGACCCCGGCGCCGCCCTCGCGGCATTGCAGCGGATCTACAGTGCATCGCGCGCAAACAAGACCTCACTGCCCAACGGCTATTTCGCCGTGGCCGGAGAAGTGTTCCTCCGACTCGGCCGCCGCGAAGAAGCACGCCAGGCATTCCAGCAAGCATTGCAACTGCACCCCGAAGATCAGGCATCGCGCAAACGGCTGGCAACGCTCGAATAAAACCGATTACGCCTCGGCGGTTTGCAGTCCGGCCTGAAGTTGCTCTTCCACGCGTTGGCGCGCCACGCCGCGCCGCCATCCGATGACGCCGGAGGTGGGGCCGATGAGCCAGTAGATCAGGCCTGAGTAGGCGACTGCCGGGCCGGCGGCGAAGTAGGCGATGGCGCAGGAGAGCAGGCCGAGGACGATGTAACTTCCGAACATCCACATGTTGGTAATGGTGTCGTGGCGCTCGACTTCGTTCAGCTCGAGCTCATCGCGTTTTCGCCAGGCGTGCCAGTACATCAGCAGATAGAGCGCGAAGATGCCGATGAAGCCGAGGCCGTAGATGATCATCAGCGTGCGGCCGTCCATCGCCCCTCGGATTTGCCCGGTGACGTACGAGAACATGTACTTCATCGGATAGATGTAGAAGAGGACGATGAACAGCAGCGCCGTATTGAGCGCGACCGTGATCCCGTCGGTGAGCGCGTAACGGCGGAAGAACGTGTAATGGACGTGCCAGACCCACGTCAGGATGGCGAAGCAGATGGCGAAGGCGGGGAGGCCGCGCATGGTCCGGACGAGCTCTTCGTAACTGGTCGGAACCTCGAGCGAGACGACGATCAGCGTCAGCGCGAATCCGAAGACCACATCGCTGAACGCCTCGACGCGCGTGACCTCGCGGCCCCGCAGGTGGAACTTCACTCTGCCATGCATGCCCGCAATTTAGCGGCCGGCGCGCGTCTTGTCATCTGACGTTTGTCATCAGGCCGCATTCTTCAGGAAACGGATGTTGTCCAGATTGATGCCGAGGATGTTGGCGATCTCCTGCTCCAGCATCGGGTGGTAACTCTCGCGGCCGCGCTCAAACAGATCGCGCGCGTAGTTGGCGTCGATGAAGCTCAACTGGCGGTACAGCGGCGCAATCCAGGTGTACGGCGCGCCGCGCAGGAGCACGCGATCGACCGCCGGCATGCCCGGTTCGTATCGAGTGGCGATCGAGCTTTCGAGCCAGGACAGCGGTGGCGTGTCGTGTGTGCTCAGCTCGAGGGCGGCGTCGACCTCCGCCATGCGCGTGCGCACCTTCGCCGACGCGAGCTGCAGAAAGATCCTGGTCTCGGTCTCCGACCACGATCCGGGATTCAGTTCTGCGATCGGCGTTCCCGCGTTGAAGGCGCTGGCGCGCTGCTGCACCCGCGTCCGGATCGCGGAAGACGCCGGTGCCGTTACGCTGGCCGGAAGACCTCGTTCGTAAAGCCATTCGTCGAGATCGAGTGTGAGCGGCTGCGCAGTTTCGCGAAACATCGCAAGGAAGACGCGATCGTCGACCCAACGCCAACGGAACCTTTGGAAGTAGCGCTGGAGAAACAGGTCGAACCTCGCGCGGCCTGTGTGCTCTTCCAGCGTGCGCAGGAACAGCGCACCCTTCACGTAGCCGGTCAGGTCGAAGCCGGCGATGGGATGCTCGACCTCACGGTGCAGGATGGTCGTGTCGGGATGCGATCGGTCGAGATGCGTTTCGTAACGGTCGAGATCATCGGCCCACGCCATCTCGGTCAGCTCCGTGCTGCGCAGCTCTTCGAGGATGCGATGGGCGAGGTAGCTGGCCATCCCTTCGTTCAACCAGACATCGTTCCAGCTCGCGAGAGTCGTGGCATCGCCCGCCCATGAATGCGCGAGCTCGTGCGCGATGAGATCCTTCGGCGCCGGATTCTCCGGGCCATGACCTTCCACGACCAGCGTCGGCTTGATGAAGTTCAGCATCGGATGCTCCATGCCCTTCGCGAAAAACGTCGGAGGCATGAGCAGCACGTCGTGTCGCGCGAATGGAAACGGTCCGGCAATGCGCTCGCCCGCGGCCATCATTTCCGGGAGCGATTGCAGCTCCCACGCGGCCTCGTCGATCAGCTCGGGCTCCGCGTAAACGCCGGTGCGATCATCGAAGGCGCGAAACTCCAGGCGCCCCACCGCCAGCGCGATCAGATACGCGGGGATGCGATACGGCATGTGGAACGAGTAGACGCCGCTGTCATTGACCGCGGTTGGATTGTTGGCTGCGCTCATCAGCGCCAGGAGGCCGCTGGGAACGCGCAGCGTGGCGTCGTAGGTCATGCGCACCGTGGGCGTGTCCTGAACCGGCATCCAACTGCGCGCGCCGATCGGAGCATTGAACGAATAGAGGTATGGCTCCTGACCTCCGAACGTCTGTTCCGGAACGCTCCAGGTCAATGCCGGTCCGAACGAACGCGGGAGTTGATTTCCGGACGCGCTCGTCTCGTATTCGATGGTCACGAAACGCGTGGACGGCTCGATGGTGATGCTCAGCGCTTGGCCGATCGCGGTCGCTGCGCCGAGCTGCCATGTCGTCGCAGTCCCTCCGTCGAGCATCACGCGCTCAATGTCGAGCTCGAACGTGTCGAGGATGAGCGTCCGCGTGGCGGCGCGGTTTTCGATCTCGAGCGTAGCCCGGCCGCGCAACTGGTTGGTCTCGAAGTCGGCGGTGAGGTCGAGTGCCAGATGGCGCGTCGTGACCTTGGAAGGCTCGGAGTGCGTGTAGGCGTCACTCGGCGATCCGGTGGACGGCCAGGCGGCGGGATGCTGAACGGCGCGCTGCCGGGCGCCGGTGAGAAGAATGAGCGTGAAAAGAGCGAGGGCTATCCGGGGACGGGGCATAAGGGGTACCGAATCCATGCTAACGCGATACCCCGTGCTAAAGTCCCGCCCCATGATTCTCCGCGGTTACGAAGGAAAAAACCCTCGCCTCGGCACGAGGGTTTTTGTTGCTGAGAACGCTGCCATCATCGGCGACGTGGAGATCGGCAATGACTGTTCGATCTGGTTCAGCACGACGGTGCGCGGCGACGTGAATTTCATCCGCATCGGCTCGCGGACGAACGTGCAGGACAACTGCACGATTCACGTCGATCATGGGCAGTACCCGACGGTCATTGCCGAGGAAGTCACGATCGGCCACGGAGCCATCGTGCATGGCTGCACGATCCATCGCGGCGCATTGATCGGGATGGGCTCGCGCGTGCTCGACGGCGCGGTCATCGGCGAAGGCGCGCTGGTGGGAGCCGGAGCGCTCGTTCCCGAGGGGATGCACGTCCCCCCGCGGATGCTCGTCATCGGCGTCCCGGCACGCATCAAACGCCCGCTGACCGAGGAAGAGATCGCGAGACTCGATCAGTCGTGGCGCCACTACGTGGATTTCAAGGAGAAGTACCTCTCTACATGAACGGAACACTCAGAACACAGCACGTCGGTCAAACCGTCACCCTCAACGGCTGGGTGCAGAAGCATCGCGATTTTGGGGAGCTGGTCTTCATCGACCTGCGCGACCGCACCGGCATCTGCCAGGTGGTGATCGACCGCGAGCGCGGTGCGTCACCGGAGCTGGTGGCGGTGGCCAAGGAACTGCGCAGCGAGTTTGTCGTGCGCATCACGGGCAACGTCGTCGAGCGCGCGGATGCGCAGAAGAACGCCAAGCTGCCGACCGGCGACGTCGAAGTAGTGCCGTCGTCCATCGAGATCCTCAATCGTGCCGACACGCCGCCGTTCCCGATCGACGATGAGGTCGACGCCGCGGAAGAGCTGCGGCTGGAGTATCGCTATCTCGACCTCCGCCGTCCCACGCTGACGCGCAATCTGTTGCTGCGGCACAAGATGATTTTTGCCACGCGCAACTATTTCGACCGCCTCGGCTTTCTCGAAGTGGAGACGCCGATTCTGACGAAATCGACCCCCGAGGGCGCGCGCGACTATCTCGTGCCGAGCCGTGTTCATAAAGGACAGTTCTACGCGCTGCCCCAGTCGCCGCAGATCTTCAAGCAGCTCTGCATGGTGGCGGGACTGGAGCGCTACTTCCAGATCGCGCGCTGCTTCCGCGACGAAGACCTGCGCCGCGACCGCCAGCCGGAGTTCACGCAGATCGACGTCGAGGCCTCGTTCATCGACGAGGAGTTCATCTACTCGATGATCGAGGGACTCTTCGCCGAGATCTTCCCGGTCGCCAACATCCCGGTGACGACGCCGTTCCCGCGCATGACGTGGCAGGAGGCGATGGACCGCTTCGGCATCGACCGGCCCGACACGCGTTTCGGGATGGAGCTCAACGACATCACCGAGGCCGCGCAGCAACTGGCCTTCGAGCCGTTCCGCGCCGCCCCGACCGTGCGCGCCATCGTCGTCCCCGGCGGCGCGTCCTTCTCGCGCAAGCGACTCGACGATCTCGCCGAAGACGCGAAGAAGATGAAGGCCAGCGGCCTGGTCTGGATCAAGTTCGACGCGCAGCGCGGCTCGTCGATCAAGAAGTTCCTCGACGAAGCCGCGCACGACGCGTGGCGCGCGAAACTCGGCGCGAACGAGAACGATCTCGCACTGGTCGTGGCCGGGAAAAACACGGTCGTCTGGGATGTACTCTCGACGCTGCGGTTGAAGATCGCCAAGGAAGAGAAACTCATCCCCGAGGAACGCTGGAACTTTCTGTGGGTCACGGACTTTCCGCTGTTCGAATGGGACGAAGAATCGCAGCGCTACTTCGCCCGGCATCATCCGTTCACGTCGCCGGCGCTCGATCAGGTGGACAAGCTCGAGAGTGATCCGGGCGTCGTGCTGGCGCGTGCCTATGACGTCGTACTGAACGGACTGGAGCTCGGCGGCGGATCGATCCGCATCAATCAGCCCGAGTTGCAACGCCGCATGTTCCGCGCCCTCGGCATCACGGACGAGGAAGCAAAAGCGCGTTTCGGTTTCCTCATCGAAGCCTTCCGCTACGGTGCCCCGCCGCACGGCGGCATCGCCCTCGGCGTCGACCGCATGGCCATGCTCATGTCCCGATCCGAATCGCTGCGCGACGTAATCGCGTTTCCCAAAACCGCGCGAGCGCAGGACCTCATGTGCGAAGCCCCGTCGGAAGTGGATGAGCGGCAGTTGGATGAGTTGGGGATTGGGGTGAAAAAATAGTCTCAAAGTCGCAAAGTCGCAAAGCGCGTGGCAAGAACGTCCTTTGAGACTTTGAGACTTTGAGACTTTGCGACTCCCCAGGTTTCGTCATGACTCCCTTCCTCACCATCCGCCAGGCCAGCGCCACTTATCCCGTTTACGTCGGGCGCGATCTGCTGCCGCGGGTTGGTGAGTTGGTGCAGGCGCGCGGGAAGGTGTTCGTCATCACCTCGGCGGCGTTGCATAGCCGCTTCGGCATCCGCTTCGGCAATCTCATCGACGGCTCGGAGTTGCTGCTGATGGACGAAGGGGAGGCGCACAAGACGCTCGACACGGCGAACAACGTCGTCACGCAACTGCTCAAGCGGGGAGCGAAGCGCGATTCGATGGCGGTGGTCGTCGGCGGCGGGATGATCGGCGATACGGCCGGTTTTGCGGCGTCGATTTTTCTGCGCGGGATCGATCTCGTGCATGTGCCTACGACGCTGCTGGCGCAGGTGGACAGTTCCATCGGCGGGAAGCTGGCTGTCAATCATCCGAAAGGGAAGAACCTCATCGGCAGTTTCTTTCCGCCGCGCGCGGTGATTTCAGATACGTCCGTGCTCGACACGCTTCCGCCGCGCGAACGGCTGAGCGGCATGTACGAGGCGCTGAAGGGCGGCATCATCGGCGATCCGTCGCTCTTCGAGATGTTCGAGGCAACGCACTTCGACGTCGACGAGATGGTGCGCAAAGCGATTCGTGTGAAGGCGGAGATCGTGTCGGCCGACGAGAAGGAAGCCGATCTGCGCAAGCTGCTCAACTACGGCCACACCATCGCGCACGGCATCGAGGCCGCGCTGCAATACGAAGGGATCACGCACGGAGAAGCCGTGGCCTGGGGGATGATCGGCGCAAACGCGATCGCCATTCGCCGCGGCCTCTTGTCCCGCGAAGAGGCCGCACGGATCGAGCGCGCCATCCTGGCCCACGAGCCAGCAGTGCCGCCGAAGCTCGATCGCGACGCGATCCTCGCCGCCACCGAGCACGACAAGAAAAACACCGGCACTGCGCGCGTGATGGTCTTCCCGCGGCGCATCGGCGAATGCGTCGTCGTTTCGGACGTGACCGAAGAAGAGATCGCGTACGGCATCGACGCTACGTTGCGTTTCTTCTGAGCTCCAGGCCGCGCGGCGGACATGCCTTTGTGGCAACTCATCGCCAGGTTGGTCAGATGCGTTTCATCGCACGCGTGTATTCACCACAGAGTTCACAGAGAGCACAGAGGGGATGCGGAGGAAGCAGTTCTTGCAGTTCTGAATGATTGCCTTTCTCCGCTCCCCTCTGTGTCCTCTGTGACCTCTGTGGTGAATACACGGGAGCCCATGAAACATGCCCGATCAGCTACACGCGAGTCGGTTGCCGGCGCACTCCAATCAGGGCGCGCTGTCGCCGGATGGCGACATGAATACGTCGAAACATGCCGAAAAGCCGGGCATGGCGACCGCAAGGGTGACCGCGACCACCAATGCAGAGAGTCGTCACAAAGGGAGATTTCATTTCATGAAATCGAATGGCCTGCTGGCCGCGCTGCTTCTCCTCCTCGCACCCGCCCTCCTCGCCCAAACCCCCTACATCGAAACCTTTGAAGTCCATCTGCACAACCTGGACGTCGTCGTCACGGACGCCAAGGGGAATCCGGTGCGCGGGCTGAAGAAGGCGGACTTTGTCGTGCTCGAGAACGGCGTGTCGCAACCGGTCACGAACTTCTCGCTCTTCGACACCAGCGCCGGGACGGCGTCGAGTACAGGCGCCGCGCAGGGGACGGAAACGTTCGAGGCCGTGCCGCCTCCGCCGCGTCACTTCGTTTTCTTCATCGACGAGATCGAAGTGCAGCGCAGAGCGCGGCAGCGGCTCTATAAACGTCTGCAGGAGTTCGTGGCGGGCATGCGCGATGGCGACGTGGCCTCGGTGGTGCGCCCCACCGTGGCGAACAAGGTCGTGCAGGATTTCACCGGCGATCGCGCCGCCATCGAGCTGGCGCTGAAAACAGCCATCGATCAGAGCGATCTGAAGATGACCGGTCTCACCGGAGACATTGCCCAACTGCGCAATCGGCTGAGTCTCGAAACGCTGCCGGAAAACTGCACGGGAATGCGTGGAGGCTGTCGCCGATCCGCCACGCAACTGGCGGCGAACCGGGCCATGGCACAGCGCGAGTATGCGTTCGCGTCACGGCGGCGCGTCGAGCATCGGCTGGGCCAGCTCCGGGCGCTGACCTCTTCGCTCGGCGGCATCGAAGGCCGCAAGATTCTGGTCATGGTCACGATGGGGCTCGGCTCCGTACCAGGCGGTGAAGTCCGAGGCATGGAGCAGGAGTTTGGCCTCGATGAGCTGGGAGACGAATTGGATGAGGCCACGCAAACGCTCAAGAGCGATGTGATCACGCGCAATTGGCTGGATGCCATCGACGACATCGCCCGCTCCGCCGCCACGAACGGCGTCACGATCTACGCGCTGGAGCCGGAAGTGCATCTCGACCTCCTGACGCGCGGTTCCGCGTCGATTCCGGCCAGGGCGGGTCCGAGGCGAGGCGGCGAACACTTCGGAGCCGATACCATCCAGGACGTTTCCGCCAGCATGCACGTCGATCTCTTGCAGAACAGCGCCGCCACGCTGAATTCACTGAGCGAAAAGACCGGCGGCCGATGGTTCCGCGGCGACGCCGGAATCGACGACACGTTCAAAGAGCTCTCGAGGGATCTGAGCGTGTACTACTCGCTTGCGTACCGCGCCACCGGCGAGGCCAATCAGCCGCGCAACGTGAAGGTCCAGGTACGCGATCGTCCCGAGCTGCGCGTGCGCACGCGCACGGAAGTGCTGCAGAAGTCCACGAGCCGCGAAATGGCCGATCTCGTCGTGGCCAGCCTGATCTATCCGCGTCCCGTCAACGAGCTCGGTGTCGACGTCACTGCCGGCGCGCCCGTGAAGGCGCTTGGCTACTTCACCATTCCGCTCGAAATCGTCATTCCGCTGAACAAGCTGACGTTTCTGCCGAGCCAGGACGGAACGAAGTACGTGGCCTTGTTCAACCTCCACTACGCCTCCGCCGGCCGCGCGCGCGACTTTGTCTCCGGCGGCAAGAAGGAACAGATCGTCGAGATCACGCCCGCACAACACGCGGAAGTGTCCCGCATCCGGTATCGCTACAGGACCGGCATCACCGTCTCGGAAGGTGCGTCGAAAATCGCCATCGGCCTGATCGACGAAACGACGAAGCTCACCGGATTCGACACGGTGGAGGTGATTGCGCAGTAGGTTCAGGTTCACTCAGCGCGAGAGCGGCCCCTCACCCTAACCCTCTCCCCACCGCGATGAACCTGCGGCGGGGAGAGGGGACTTGAACCCTCGCGCAAAATCCCAGTCCCCTCTCCCCACGGCGGCCTCATCGCCGAGGGGAGAGGGTTAGGGTGAGGGGCGGCTCTCGCGACAACGCACTCGCGGTAGACTCTCTCCACGATGCGCGAACCCGGCACGCCTCCCATGGGCCGTCTCGATGCCTTGGATGTGGGGTCGAAGAAACTCACCATCCAGACCGAGTTTTTCTCGCGGCCCACGTGGCGTGTGGAAACGAAGGTGTACCTCGGCGGTGCGCTGAAGAAGGTCTATACCGAGGAATTCGACGAATCGCACGAGGCGGAACTGCAGCGGCTCGTGAATGAGTTTCATCAGGCCAAGATGGATGAGATCGTGAAGGGTCTGCAGGCGCGCCAGTCGCAATGATCCGCGCGCGCGATCTTCGCAAGTCGTTTCGGACGACGCTGCGCCGTGAGCAGGAAGTTCTCAAAGGCATTGACCTCGACGTCGCGCCCGGAGAAGTGGTCGGGCTCATCGGTCCGAATGGTGCCGGCAAGACGACGCTCATGTCGTGCCTCCTCGGGTTCCTGCATCCGGGCGCCGGCACCATCGACATCGACGGCCGTCCCAACGACGATCTCGAGATCCGCCGCCGCACCGGATTCGTGCCCGAGCGGATGAACTTCTCGCGCGCCGAGACCGGACGCGCGTTCCTTCGTTACATGGCTTTGCTGGCCGGTGTGCCGCGCCGGGAGGTCAATGAGCGTGTCGAGGCGATGCTGGTGCGTCTCGGAATCCGCGATGCGGCGGAGAAACGGCTCTCGCAATATTCGCGAGGCATGTTGCAGCGCATCGGCATGTGCCAGGCGCTGATCCATGAGCCTGCGTTTCTCTTTCTCGACGAGCCAACTTCCGGCCTCGATCCGAACGGTGTGCTGCTCGTGCGCGATCTGATTCAGGAACAGAAGAGTCGCGGCGCGGCGGTGCTCCTCAATTCGCACCAGCTCGCCGAGATCGAGAAAGTCTGCGATCGCGTGTTGTTTCTCAGCGGCGGTGTGATCGCGCGGCATGAGACGCTTCGTCACACGGATCACATCGTGGTGGCCATCACGATGTTGCCGGGCTCGTTCGATCCGATCGCGATCGAGCGCATCGCAGGCGTCGCCCCTCGGCAGAACGTGCTGATCGCCGACGTGGCTGCGGACGCCGACATCGCGACGCTCGTGCGGGCGCTCGCGGAGAGCGGCGCGGGCATCATCGACGTCCGGCGGCACACGGCCGACCTCGAGGGCATCTTTCGAGGGCAGGCATGAACATGTTCAGCCGCATCGTGATCGAAGAAACGATCCGCCGCCATGTCACGCATGCCGGCTACATCACGTATGTCGCGTTTCTGGCGATCGTCGGCGTTGGCGGTTCGCAGTTCGGCGCGCCCTCGGCGGTGTGGCCGACGCTCGTAGGTCTTCTGGCCATCATCACCGGCTGCGGTGCGATCGGACCGGAGTTCTCCTCGGGTACGTTGCAGTTGATTCTCGTGAAGCCGATCAATCGCGCGACCTACCTGCTGTCGCGCGTGGCCGGAGTGTTGTGCGTGATCTGGCTGGCCGCGATCGTGCCGTTCGCGTGTGAGGTGGTCGGCCGCCTGGCGAAGGGCGAGGTGCCGTGGTACGCCATGAGCGCGAAACTGCTGAACACCGCGGTGGTCGCGATCCTGACGGTGTCTCTGCTGACGCTGTTCGGCAGTCTCACGCGCGCCTACATCAACGTGGCGTTGTACGTGGCCCTGCAGATCGCGATGGGCATCCTCCCGCCGCTGCTGGGTTTTGGTGGGGAACGATACCTGCCGATCGCGCGCGTCGTTGCGGTCATCGATCGGAATCTCTTTCCGTCGGAAATCGCGAGCATCGACCGTCAATGGCTCCTGCTCGTGCTGTCCAACGCGGCGGTGGCGCTCGTGCTGGCGTGCTTCGCCTTCCGCAACAGGGAGGTGCCGTATGGTGCGGACTAAACATCAGCGCACGGTGCCGCTGCTGCTCGTCGTCATCGCGCTGCTCCTCGTTGCCGCGCGCGTCGCCGCGCATTTCTTCGCAGACGCGCCGAAGAATCAGCTCGTGCGATGGGTGCCACTCGAGAACGCAGGCTCGCTGGCCGCGTCGTCGAATCGAATCCTGCTCATCGACTTCACAGCGGACTGGTGCGCGCCGTGTCATTTGCTCGATGCCGAAGTGTTCAGCGATCCGGTCCTGGCGAAAGAGATCAACGAGCGCTTCATCCCGGTGCGCGTCATCGACCGCATGCGGGAGGAGGGGCGCAACTCGCCGAGCGTCGAGGCGCTGGAGCGACGCTACAGCGTCCGATCGTTCCCGACCGTCCTCTTCGTCGACGCCGACGGCACGGAGCGCGCACGGATGGAAGGTTATGGCGGCCCCGAGGAGTTTCGTCGCGTGATGGAGAGCATCCGCTGATGCGCCTGGAGCACCTGACAGAAGAGGAAGAGGATTTCTGGCGCGGAGAGCTGGCGCAGGAGAACTGGATCTTCGGATCGTTGACGTTGAGTGTGACCCTGCCCGAATTCGCGGGCGGAGTCCCGGCGCTGAAGGAGATGCACTTCGGTTACTACCTCCAGCCGCTGCACCTCAACGTCGACGATCGCGAGGACCTGCCGCGCAAGCTCGTCCATGTGCTGGCACGACGCAGGCCGCCCCTCGATTTCCTCGAGCTCTCCGGCGCCGGCGTGCGCATCCCGCATTGTTTTCCCACCGGTTTCACGCTGGGATCGGTCTTGCGCATTACGCTTCTGGAGTTGAAGAAGCTGCCGTTACGCGAGCCACTGTGATGGCTTGCGGCATGCTCTTTGTGGACGTTGTGGACGTTGTGGACGTAGTGGACTTGGTGGACTTGGTGGACGGTCCACTGAAGTCCACAGCGTCCACAACGTCCACCAAGTCCACGTCCACAAAGAGCCGCCCTGGAACTCACTCCCGATGACCCCGCTCCGCCGCCTCCTCGGATATTTCGCGCGATACAAACGCAGCCTCGCTCTCGGTGCGGCGTGCGTGATCGGGTCGGCGGCCTTTTCGCTCATCAAGCCGCTGATCATCGGCGGGGCCGTCGATACGTTGAGCGGCAATTTCACGCGCGGGACGCTGGTCCGCTACGGGTTGATGCTCATCGGCGCCGCGGCGGTGGAGGGGCTGTTCCTCTATCTGCAGCGCTGGATCCTCATCGGCATGTCGCGGCACATCGAGTACGACATGCGCAACGATTTCTATCAGCATCTGCAGCGCCTGCCGCTCGGTTACTACCACGGCCAGCGCACGGGCGATCTGATGTCCCGCGCCACCAACGATCTGGCCTCGACGCGCATGCTCATCGGCCCGGGCGTGATGCATTCGATCTCGGCGCTGCTCGTGGTCACCGGGTCGTTCATCATGATGGTGCGCATCGATCTCTCGATGGCGCTGGTGGCGCTCCTGGCCGTGCCGGTGGTCGGCGGCATGGCCAAGTACTTCGGCGAGAACATCCACGTTCGCTCGAAAGCCGTGCAGGACTACTTCGGCGACATCTCCGCGCGCGTGCAGGAGAACCTGGCCGGTGTGCGCGTCGTGCGCGCCTTCACGCGCGAGCAAAGCGAGATCGATTCGTTCAAGCGGATGAATCACCAGTTCGTGGAGCGCAACCGTTCGCTGATCCGCCTCAACGCCACGTTCCATCCGACGCTGCACGCGCTCGTCGGCGTCATGTTCGTGTTCGTCTTCTACTTCGGCAGCCGCAAGCTGATCGACGGCACGATGACCATCGGCTCGTTCGTGGCCTTCCAGTTCTTTCTGGGCCGGCTGATCTGGCCGCTGATCGCGCTGGGCTGGGTGATCAATCTCTTCCAGCGCGGCATGGCGTCGATGAAGCGGCTGCACGAGGTATGGTCGGTCGAGCCAGCTGGCGATCCAGTCGGCGACCCGTCGGTTGATCACACTGCGTCTACGCCCGAAGCGCCGCTCTCCACCGCCGATCTCGAGATTCGCGATCTCACATTCTCTTACGGCCATCGCAACGTCCTGCGCGACATCGATCTCACGGTCGAGCATGGCCAGACCATCGGCATCGTCGGCCGCACCGGCAGCGGCAAGTCGACGTTGCTCCAGTTGATCACGCGCGCATTCGAGCCGCCGCCCGGCACGATCTTCGTGGCCGGCCGGCCGATCGAGACCATCCCCATGCGCGAACTGCGCGAATGGATCGGCATGGTGCCGCAGGAGACGTTCCTCTTCTCGGAATCGATCGCCGAGAACATCCGCTTCGGCCGTGCCGGCGCCACGGACGCCGAGGTCGATGAGGCGGCGGACCAGGCCGGCCTCACCAGCGACGTGGCCACATTCTCGGATGGCCTACGCACCGTCATTGGCGAGCGGGGGATCACGCTCTCCGGCGGCCAGAAACAACGCACCGCCATCGCACGCGCGCTCGTGCGCGACCCGATGATGCTGATCCTCGACGACTCGCTGAGCGCCGTCGATACGCATACCGAGGAGCGAATTCTCAATGCGCTGCGCAGGATCCGGAAGGGGAGGACCGTGCTGATCGTCTCCCACCGCGTCTCCTCGGTGAAAGACGCCGATCACATCGTCGTCCTCGACGACGGCGCCATCGTCGAGCGTGGCACGCACGAAGCCCTGCTCGAAAAAGGCGGCTACTACGCCGACCTCTATCGCCGCCAGACCATCGAGGCGGAGTTGGAGGAGACCGCGTGAGATCGGCGGATTGCGTCTCCGCGCGGCGCGCTTTGGAGTGCGGTCGGCTTGCCGCCGCTTTCCGTAG